>CACEJY010000027.1 GCA_902559985.1 uncultured SAR116 cluster alpha proteobacterium
GCCGATCGTGGTTGTAATTGGTGCAACGATTATTTTTAAAGAAAAAGTTAGTGTCCTTAGATGGGCAGCTGTTGTTACTGGTTTGCTTGGAGTTCTGATAATAATTCAGCCAACTGCGGATAACTTCTCCTTTCTATCAGTATTAGCAGTGCTGGGAATGTTGGGTTTTGCAGGCAGGGACCTAGCAAGCCGTGCTGTTTCAAAATCACTAAATATCTTTACCTTGGGTATTCACGGGTTTATGTCTGTTGCAATGTCTGGCGTTGTTCTCACACTGTTTTTGGATGAGTCATTTCTGTGGCCTGATATCAAAACCAGTCTATTCTTGATGTTAGGTGTGTTGTTAGGTGTGGTGGGATACAGCGCGATTGTCTCTGCGATGCGAATTGGCGAGGTTTCTGCGATAACGCCGTTTCGATATTCTCGCATCGTTTTTGGTTTAGCTATTGGCGTATTTCTTTTTGATGAAAGTATAAGTTTTACCTCGATATTAGGGTGTATATTGGTCGTGATGTCTAGCTTAGTGGTCCTTTCTTCAACACGTCAGGCTTCTTTAGGTCTTTAAAGATTTCTTCGTAAATAGGTAGCATTTGAAGCACTGCATAAATGTCAGGGCTCTCTAATTTTTTACCTTAATATTTCGTTATAATTGACTGTATTTATTTTTTAATAAACTTTACCGAGAATAAAGAAATACATCCTGACACTATGGCAGCCACTATTAGTGGTAAAGGTCTGTGCCATTCCTCTGGGCTCGTAATGAAGAAGGCAAAAAACAGCCCAATAAATATCAGCGTGAAGTTATAAGCTGGATTGTCTTTGAATTTGTGGTTTGGATTTTTCATAACATTAAATCTTAAACAAATTAGTACCGAGTAACTTCACATTGTTTGTCTGGGGAAAGTGCGCAGGTTATCTCGATCTCGTTTAAATAGGAGCTTTTAGAACACTCGACCAAAAAAACTGAATTGTGTTTTGTAGTCACACTTAAATAAAATGACTCAATTTCGCAATCTGCCCCGTCTTCAATTAATGTACTGGTTATCAAAGAACTGTATCGGCCCAAATCTGTTATTTCTGCAAAAGCTGAGGAGGGGAAAAAGATCAAGAATGTGAAAGCCAGAACAATATACATCAATCTGTTTTTAGCCCAGCAAACAAACGATTAATTGGCGGTCCCAGAGCGACTCGAACGCCCAACCTTCTGATTCGAAGTCAGATGCTCTATCCAATTGAGCTATGGGACCATTTAGCGATGACTACATCATCTAAAGCGAAAATATTGAATGATGATTACTGATGTCATCTTAAAACTTATTTGTTGATTTTAATAATCACGATTTCAAGCACTAAGATACCCCACCAGATATCGATTTTAAACCCTTAAAACGAATTACAGGAGACATAAATGGCAAAACAAATGTATTTAGAATTTCCACTCAAGACAGAGCACGCTGAAGATTTTTCTGACCTTTGCAATTCAAGCTTAGGGTTTAGCCTTACAAAAAAACAACCGGGGTTCATTTCCGCTGAGTGGATGATTTCTACCTCAGAAAATGGAAAAAAATGTTTTCATTTGTGGGAGAGGTGGGAGAGTGAAGAGCATTTTACAGCCTATATGCGCACGCCGGAGCGTATAGTTGGTAGTAAATTCGAAATATCTCTCCGAAAATGGGGCGACGGTGAAACCAAAGTTTTTTGGGGGATCGTCAATTTCGTTTGATGCAATTTCGCACGGCAAGCTTTGTTGGAGCTTTTGTTAGAGCCTTGAGCCGTTTATTTGATCTTCCAAGCTGTGTATTTCAAATCTGCCAAAGAACAACTTTTGAGTTGAAGAGTTCTTATTAGATGAACTGGCATTCCACCTCCACCTTGCTTTGATTTTTTTGACTCCACTGCTAAGCATAAATCATGCTTGCCAAAAACTTTTATCTGACTTTCCGAGGTGAAATTAAATTTTTGAACAGCTGTGTTGTTACAGTCTTTTAGTGTTAAGCTTGCGCCTTCATTAGGGCTTTTCGCTTCCATACATACGTCAAAGCCGGGCATATAAAATTTCCCCAATTGGATGAGCCCTTTATCGAAGGCTTGGTCAATGCCAATCTGGCCTTGGTATGAGTAACACGTATGCGCTTGCAATCCTCGGTGAACTTTTGCGCGCTCTTTGTAACCTTTTATGTCAATGCAATAGCCGCGCGTTTCATCCAGTTTGTCTATCAATTGGATTTCAACCAATTCGGACCCTGGGGCCGTGGTGCTAAATAAGGTCAGAAATGTGGCCGTTAGTAGGGTGAGGATCATCATACCCATTATGATTATTAGTTAATTAACTTTATTAGGATAGTGAGGGCTAGTTAAACAGGTTAAGAGGTTGAATTACCCTAAATAGCTTATTTTACCTTCTTCACGGAGCCACATTCTCACAAGACACCGTCTAAGTGAAGGATCACCTGGATGATCAACATAAGAAGTTCTCCTATGTCCGATTGAAGCATTGTTTATCCATTGAATTTGGCCCGACTGGAAGTTTAAATCCACACGCATTTCAGGGTCTTTCAATATACTGTCAATAGCAGCAAGCATGTCCTCAGTTTCCTGATCAATTGGTTGTTCCGCTATTTTATAACCCTGTCTGTTGAGGCGTTCGCTATAACGCATTGTTATCTTACCATCAAAAGCAAAAGGTGGCCTTGACAAGACGCGGGGATCATCAGGAGCATGCTCAAGCTGTCTATCAAAAAGGATGGGTTTAAATCCTCTAGCACAGAGATCTGGCCTGCTTTCAAGCAATTTGTTATAAACAGCGTACCAGTTGGTGAGCTGGCTCTCTCCACCTTCTAGTGCAGGGCGAACGCACATCAGACCTACGTAATCCGGAGGGGAAATATTAGAGCTACAATCAGTATGAAAGCTTAGGTCAGCGTTAGTGTGAGACCCTCTTACTCCAATAATGTTTTTACCTTTACCCTCAGTCAAATCCATCACTTCATATAGCATTTTGCCATCTTTATAATTTTGAGCGACTGGTCTACCCATAAGGCTACCCAACAACCAATGCATTGTGGTTGCCACCTCTAGGGACAAAGAATCAATGGGAAGTTTTTCCATTATTGCAAAGCCAACACCATCATCCAAAACTTCCTTAATCATTCTCATAAAGGCTTTGCAGTTTTCAAGCCGATACATTTCTGGCCGCGTTATCAAGGCTGGCAAAAAATTTCTCTGAAGCTCTTTGTTTAAATTTTCTAACTCGATTAAACATTTATCAGGAAACTCAAAAAAATAATCCTCTTTCGATATGGTTGATCTGACCCACGCTTTTGGAAACTCGAAGGGTGCCGTTGGTATCCGTTCTGGCGGTAATAGATTGGTTTCAATTTCTAAAATAGGTTCCATTTAAACGCTCCACTTTATCCGTAACGGTAATTCCAACTTTTTAATGTGTCTAGCACAAGCTCGATGACAACGTTATAGGAAATATCCTAAACAATTAGTTCCTTTAAACTATACATCAATTCATTGGTTTGCGTTCTTTTTTGAGATTGCTTCGATGTTTTACCGTTATCTCAGCCCACAAGGTTTTCAGAGTTGCGCAGTTTTTCTTCTATCTCAGAATGGCATTATTCAGAGCCTTAATGGAGTGCTTTTGAAGCCGGTCTTCACAAATCAGCTTTTGTACTAGTGATGGGTTGGTAGATATCAAGCTCGGTGGTACGGTTATTGAAGGATCTTAATTTTGGTGATGCAATGAAAGCCGATGTTTTTTTTAGTGCATGTCAGCACGATTGTTCAGATAACTGTGCCATTTTATCAAAAATCGACTCAGGCAAAGCTGTCTCAGTTCAAGGAAACCCCGATCATACTTTTACTCGAGGAACGCTTTGCGGGAAAGTTAGCAATTATTTAGAGCGTGTTTATTCTAAGGATCGAATTTTATATCCAATGGCACGGGTTGGTCAAAAAGGTTCCTCCAGTTTTGAAAGAGTCACATGGGAAGAAGCGTTAAAACTTATTAGTGATAAATTCACTGAGGCGATTGAGAGGGACGGAAGTGAGAGTATTCTTCCTTATAGTTACCTTGGGCATCAGGGCCTTCTCAATGGCTTGCATTGCGGGGACCGTTTTTTTAATAAAATTGGCGCTGCGATTGGTGAGCGTACATTTTGCAATTCCACTGCATCAAAAGCATTCAGCATGGTTGCTGGCCCAACTGGTGGTCTTGATCCAGAGAGTTTTGAGCATTCCAGGCTAATCATTATTTGGGGCATGAATTTACTATCCACTTCGGTACACCACGGACGGATTGTTCTAGACGCGGTCAAAAATGGAGCAAAATTGGTGGTTATAGACCCCATCACGACTTCGATTGCAAAAAAAGCGGACATTCACCTTCGACCACGGCCCGGGACAGATGTGGTCTTGGCTCTTAGCATAGCAAATTTTATCATTCAAAATAATCTGGCGGATGGCGAGTATCTTGAAAATCATACCATTGGTTTCTCGGAGTTTTCTGAGAGGGCTAATAATTACGATACAGACATTGCTAGTGAAATAACAGGAGTTTTAAAGTCGGATATTGAGCTCGTTGGTAGCTTGATTTCAAAGGAAAAGGTCGTTGCTATTCGTACTGGCGTTGCTCTGGAAAGGAATGCCAATGGCGGTGATGCAATTAGGTCGATTGCGGCAATACCGGCTTTGATTGGGGCATGGCGATATGTAGGTGGTGGTATTTTTCAGCATCCTCAGGGCACTTTCCCAATAAACAGAGGAAAACTCGCAAGGCCTGATTTTGTAGAAGCCGGACGTCGCGCCGTAAATTTGTTTGATTTAGCTGAGGCACTTGATCCAGATGCGGCTAAACCTATTTCTTGTCTGTTCGTTTACAACTCAAATCCAGTCATAACCTCTGCCAATCAGACAAAATTGTTGGCCAACTTGTGCAAAGACGATCTTTTTACAATAGTCAGTGAGGTATTTTACACTGACACTTGTGACTTTGCGGATTTGATTTTGCCGGCTACGAGTCAGTTAGAGCAAGATGACCTTATGTATAGCTGGGGGCACTTTAATATACAGTTAAACCAAAAAGCGATAGAGCCAATTGGTGAGGCTGTGTCAAATACTGAGCTTTTTCGCCGACTATCAAAGGCACTAAACTTTGATGACGCTGAATTATACCAAACTGACTCTGAATTGTTGATCAATTCAATGGATTGGGGACATCCAAATATGCTCGGTGTGTCATTGGAGAAACTAAGTTTAAGTGGGTATTCAAGGTTAAATGTTGGTGATCCCGATAAACGAACGCCTCATTTGAATGGTAATTTTCATACGCCCTCGGGGAAGTTTGAATTTCTCAGTTCATTGAGCAAATCAGGTGGGCAAATGTTGCCAGCTTTTCGTCAATGTGTAATTGACGACACAGTCTATGAAAAAGTTGATCCATTACCTTCATATGCACCTGTTAAAACACCGCCAGGGGCGTTTACGCTGTTGTCACCAAAACATCGCAGCCTCTTGAACTCTGGATATGCCAATTCAAAGTCAATGAAAGCCTATAATTCAATCCAGAGGCTCTTTATTAATTCTTTCGATGCCAAAAATTTAGGCATTGAGCAGGGGCAGGGTTTGCGGGTCTTTAATAATGTTGGCGAGGTAACTGCTGTCGCACACATCACAAATGATATAATTCGGGGTGTTGTGGCAATTTATCATGGCTTTTGGCGGAGCCATATTGGTGGCAACACTGTCAATGCATTGGTGAGTTCTTCTCCATCCAGAATTGGAAAAGGTATAACGGTAAATGATACCAAAGTATGGATTGAACCGATTGGCTTATCTACATAAAATAAACCAATCTGCAAAGTGCCGAGTTCCCGAGCGAGTTTGTAAAGATAGCTTTTCCAAACGTGTCGATATTTAATTTCAACGTCGAGGTTTTAGGTGTCAATAATCAGCATTTCAAAGTTAAGCAAAGTCTATGATGATGGAACAAATGCTCTTGACGAAGTAAATTTGGAGGTTAACAAAGGTGAAATTATCGCGTTATTGGGGCCAAACGGCGCTGGAAAGACGACCCTGATTTCTACCATTTGTGGTTTGCTCAAACACGAAAGTGGTCAAATAAAAGTTGATGGCTACGATACGGTTACCGAATATCGCAAAACCCGCAGGCTAATTGGATTAGTGCCCCAAGAAATCATGTTAGAACCATTCGAAACAGTATATGACACTGTTCGTTTTACGAGGGGACTTTTTGGGTATCCAGAAAATAGAAAATTTTTAGAAGATGTCCTGAAGAAACTGTCACTTTGGGACAAACGGAAGCAGATGATAAAAGAGCTGTCCGGCGGAATGAAACGCCGTGTAATGATAGCTAAAGCTTTGAGCCACAACCCTAAGATATTGTTTCTAGATGAGCCAACAGCGGGGGTCGATGTTGAATTGCGTCGGGACATGTGGAGTTTAGTTGATTTGCTCAAGAACAATGGTGTGACGATCCTCCTCACAACGCACTATATTGAAGAAGCTGAGATGATGGCAGATAGAATAGCTTTGATAGACAAAGGAAAGGTCATATTTGTCGAAAATAAAGACGCACTGATGGCAAGAATGGGCAAAAAAGAGTTAACCATCAAATTTAAATCACCGATAACGAAAATACCCGAAAGTCTATCAAATTATAAGTTGAAAATTAGTAAAGATCGACTGAGCGTCATGTATGCCTATGATACCAAGGCCTCAAGAACTGGAATAACCAGGTTATTGAGAGATATCGCAGACACAGGCTTTGTTCTTGAAGATCTAGAAACCTCTCAAAGTTCATTAGAGGATATTTTCGTCAGTTTAATTAGGAAATAGTCAATTGAATCTATACGCAATAACAGCAATATATCGATTTGAGATGGCACGCACTTTTAGAACCTTGGTTCAGAGTATAATTTCGCCTGTCATATCGACAGTGCTCTATTTTATCGTTTTTGGAGCTGCGATTGGCTCGGGCATTCAAACAATTGATAATATTCATTACAGCGCATTCATTGTTCCGGGGCTAATAATGCTCACTGTGTTGATGCAAAGCGTTGCAAACGCCTCTTTTGGCATTTATTTTCCCAAATTTCTTGGAACAATTTATGAACATTTGTCAGCACCAGTCTCATTTTTAGAGATCACTATTGGATACGTGGGTGCCGCAGCAACAAAGTCCTTTATTATTGGAATGATCATACTGGCAACATCATTCCTTTTTGTTCCGCTGAGCATTTCTCACCCAGTTTGGATGGTTGTCCTTCTGCTTATAAATTGTATTACCTTCAGTTTGTTGGGGTTTATTATCGGCATCTTATCCAATAATTTTGAACAATTAAATTTAGTTCCCATGCTGATAATCACACCATTAGTTTTTTTAGGTGGTAGCTTTTACGCAATCGAAATGCTTCCAAGTTTTTGGCAAACTGTCACACTTTTTAATCCAGTTATGTATTTAATTTCTGTTTTTAGATGGGCGTTTTTTGACTTTGCAGACGTTCCTTTGATTTATAGTTTTCTTGCAACATTGGTATTCAGTTTAATTTGTGTTTCTGTAATTTTCTGGATTTTCAAAACCGGTTACAAGCTGAAAAACTAGTTATTTAACCGTGAAAATAAGACTGGGTACATTCTGGGTAAAAAAAGGTTTTCCTCTGAATGGCCGGTACGGTATGGGTATAGCTCGTTTATGATTTTGACTGCTGTTTCTTTCGAAGCATGTCAAAAATTGCAGTCCAATCCTGCCGACCCCTTCCATCCGCTTGGGCGTCGGTGTAAATTTTTTCGGCTTGAATAGCCAAAGAAATTGGAACACCGAGCGTTTCAGAAAATTTAATCGCAATATCCAGGTCCTTTTTAGCAAGATCTATCATAAAAGCGGGCTCTAGATCCCCTCTCAGCACTTTGGATGGGTAGGTCGTGCTCATGTGCCCTCTACCAGCTGCAGTTCCCCCCATAACCTCCAGGGCAACATTCTGATTGAGTCCAGTTGCTGCTGAAAAGGTCAAAACTTGTGCAGTGAGAACATTTAATGATGTTGTCATCAAGTTGTTAACAATTTTCATTCTTGAGCCTGTTCCAGGCCCTCCACAATCAATAAATGTGTCACCCATGCAGGCCAGAATTGGCTGAACAACATCAAAATCACATTTTTCAGCACCTACCATGAACAATGACTTTCCAAGTTCTGCCTCAACAGATGTTCGGCCAACCGGCGCGTCAACCATAGAAATCCCCTGGTCAAGTAGGTCTTGCCTTATTTGGTCTGTCTCCAATGGATGAATGGTTGACATGTCTATAAATAAACTATCGTTTGGCAGTTTTTCGGCTACGCCACTTGGTCCCAAAACAGCCTGCTTTACTGCATCTCCATTCGGGAGCATTGCTATAGCAAAGTTGGCTTCTGCCGACGCTTCGGCTGCTGAAATCGCGATTTCGCCACCATTTTCAACATGAGCATCCATAGCCACTTTTGAGAAATCAAAGCCAATTACCTTATGACCGTTTGAAAGTAGATTTCGTGCCATACAGAGCCCCATCGCTCCCAAGCCAATAAAACCAATCTTCGCCATTTTAAAATCCTCTCAAATAATCTTTAAGCTCTAATCACTGCTATATCTCGTTTGACGAGGTGTTGCCTTCAAACTCTTACCCTTGAAACATTGCCACAAAATTGAGGCTGAGCCAAAAAGTAGTTGAATTTAGCTTAACAAAACAAAATTAGCTCACAAGATCGGCCTCAGAAACGATAGAAGCACGTCAAAGGTTAATATGTCTTTATATTTTTGCTACAAAGGGTGCTAAATCCCCTCTCACTATTAATGTGTTTGGGATTTCGGAATGGGTTTAGTTAGAAATTAACTTTTTAGGGTGACTGACGCTCTATATTTTTGACGTGCATAGCAATACCGGCGTAGAGTCTATTAAGGGAGACGCTTCATTGGTGTGGAAGCGTTTTATCTATTGATAAAAAGTAGGGAGTGAGAAATGAAAAAATACCTCAAAACTATAATGCTGAGTGGCATTTTGGCTTTTGGCGGAACAGTTGTTCCCGCGGTTGCTGATAACATTAAAATTGGCTTTAATGTTCCCCTAACTGGATTTGCTGCTGCTGATGGTCAATCTGCCCTCCATGGTGCTGAATTGGCGGTTAAACAGGTAAACGGCTCTGGCGGTGTGAATGGCAAGATGTTGGAGTTGGTGGTCTACGATGATCAGGCGAGTCCAAAGGAGTCTGCACCACTAGCCGTGAAGATGATAACCAAAGATGGCGTTGTTGCGGGTATTTCTGGAAGTTATTCAGGTGCGACGCGCGCTGCAGCTACAATTTTTGCTGAGGCCAAAGTTCCCTATATCTCTGCTTACGCTATCCATCCAGACATTACCCGAGCCGGTGATTATGTCTTCAGAACATCTTTCATGGGTGAGGTTCAAGGCCGAGCTGGTGCAAAATTGATTGGTGAGATGTTGGGTAAAAAACGTGTTGTCATGGTGACACTCAATAACGACTTTGGAAAATCTCTTGCAGCAGGGTTTAAAGAGCAGGCAAAAAATTTTGGTGTAAGTGTCTTAGCCGAGTATGATTACAGCATCAAGGATCGAGAATTTGGACCAATCATTTCGAAAATTAAGGCAGATAAACCTGATGCTATATATGCCTCTGGATATTTCTTCACGGCCGGGCCGATGGTTAGTCAAATTCGTGCGGCTGGATTGAGCCAGCCAATAATTGGTCAGGAGGGTTATGACAGCCAGAAATTCATTGAAATTGCCGGCAAAGCGTCTGAGGGTGTGATGATTACAACTTCGTTAGACCGAGACTCATCTTCTCCTGAGACGAAGGATTTTATAAGTGGTTTTGCTAAAAAGGCTGGTTATCCTGCTGATATGGTCGCGGCTTCCGGTCATACTGCTCTTCTTGTGGTTGCGGATGCTCTGAAAAGGGCTGGTTCGAATGATGCCGCAGCGCTACGTGATGCAATTTCAAAAACTAGTCTCTCGGCGTCTACGGGTAAAATTTCTTTCAATGCCCTGGGTGAGGTTCAAAAAGATGTCCAAGTTCAGGTTGTGAAGGGCGGTAATTGGCACCACCATTCGGTGATCAGTGACGCAGTTCTCCTAGCCCCACCTTCCAAATAATGAACCCTAGAAAAAACATGCAAGCTCCTTTCAAAAATATGGAGCTTGCTTTTTGAACTTATCAAAATGTTATTTTTCGATCTATGTATTCAAGGTGTAATTCAGGGAGCTATCTACGCCCTAATAGCTTTGGGATTGACGTTGGTCTATGGGCTGTTGCGTATTCTCCATGTCGCTCATGCTGCGCTTTTTACTTTGGGTGGATACATTGGGGTAATAGTGACAAATGGCAGTGGTAGTTTCCTGCTAGCTCTGTTCACCTCAATGCTTATTGTCGCCGTTGTGGGAATGAGCAGTTATACGATAATTTACAAGCCGTTACTGAATAGAGCTCCACTAATATCTCTTATAGCCTCTATTGGTATCTTTATAGCTTCAGAGGAATTATTTCGAATTTTCTTCGGTGCTTATGGCCTATCGTATATAAACCCTCCGTTACAAGGTCAGATCGAAATTCTATCGGGAGTTTCACTCAGCCACGCGCGCATTTTGGTAGTCGTGCTTGCCATCGGGCTTTTGTCTGGTGTTGGTTGGCTAGCCATTAATACGCGTGTGGGTATCGCGGCTCGAGCCACTGTAATTGACCCGCAAATGGCTGCAAGTAGCGGTATTAATGTAGAAATAATCCGATACGGAAGTTTTTTCATAGGTTCAGCTTTTGCAGGCGCTGCAGGAGTTATGGTTTCTCTCTTGAACAATCTTGTAGAGCCCACAATGGGAGCGGTTCCATCTTATAAAGCGTTGGCCATAATTGTTCTAGGTGGGCTTGGGAACGTGCGTGGTGCGCTTGTCGCTTCTTTAGCGCTGGGAATTATAGAATCATTTGGCACGATTTATGTCGGTCACCTTCTCGATCGAGATTCTATCGCTTTTGCCTTTCTTATAATGGTGTTGATGGTTCGTCCGCAGGGGCTTTTGGCGCGAGGTTAAGATCATGGCTTATGAAATTGTTGTTCTTACAAATATGGCAATAGCGGTATTGTTTGCATTATCTCTAAATGTAATTACTGGTTTTTGTGGTCAGGTCAGTTTGGGTCATGCTGCTTTTCTGGGTATAGGTGCCTACACGAGTGCAATGCTCAGTAAGGAAGGGGTGCCGCTAATCATAACTTTCATTCCAGCAATGGGTATGGCTGCTTTAATTGGTTTGATTGTTGGTGTGGCATCACTTCGCGTGCGGCACGATTTTCTTGCAATAACCACAATGGGGGTAGTTTTTTTATTCACAGGAATTGTTCGAAAGCAGGAAATCCTTGGCGGTGAAATTGGTATTGCCGGAATACCTGCACCAGATTTTGGACGAGTAGGATTATTTGCGACCTCTTTGCTGTGCGTTCTGGCCTATCTCCTTCTCACAATTTGGATTCGTAGGTCTTGGACAGGGTTTGCATTTGACTCGATCGCTGAGGATGAAGACACTGCGCGATTGCTGGGGATTAATGTGCCTAAATTCAAACTATTTGCATTCGTTGTTGGTACAGCAGGCGCGGGTTTAGCCGGTGCGCTATATGCTCATCAAGTCAGATTTATCGGGCCAGATAGTTTTGGGTTTGTTGAGTCTATTTCAGTGCTTGCGATGGTAATTGTTGGGGGTATTGGTTCTATCTGGGGAGTCATTTTAGCTGCTGCGTTTTTGTCCGCGCTGCCCCAGTTTTTTCAGGTTATTGATGACTATAAGTTACTCGTTTATGGATTGCTTTTATTTGGGGCAATGCGCTTTGCTCCCGAGGGCATTGATGGGCTGCTGAAAAAGATTGTTAGGCGGAGAGCCGTGAAATGATAGCGAAGCGTCTCCAAATCAAAAATGTCTCCGTTAAGTTCGGCGGCCTTTCCGCACTCGAAGACGTTAGTTTTGAGGTTGATGACAATCAGTTAATAGGGTTTATTGGGCCCAATGGCGCGGGTAAAACAACTTTAATGCGTGTCATAATGGGAATGGTAAACCCACTTTCTGGCAGTGTTTTGTTAAATGGCAGAAATATTACAAACCTTACATCAGTCCAGCGCATACATGCGGGTGTTGCTCTTGGACAACAGATTGTTAAACCGCTCAGACAGATGTCTTTGTTAGACAATGTCGCGCTTGCTTCCGGCGGAAAAAAATTACTCTCACCTATGAGGGCCTTGTTGGTACAAAAGCGCCATAAAGAGCGTGAGTTGGCCAGGGAACTGTTAATACAAGTGGGACTTGGGGATCATTCAGAAAAACTGCCGAGTGAACTCCCCCTCGGGTATTTAAAGAGGTTGGAGGTCGCCCGAGCTTTGGCCCTTAGGCCTTCATTATTGTTGTTAGACGAGCCTTTAGCGGGGTTAAGTAAGCCTGAAGCTGAACAAATGGCGGATCTGATATACAACCTTCCAAGGGTCGGTTTGAGTGTAATTTTGATCGAGCACAATTTACCGCAGGTGCAGCGTATTTGCCCAATATTATACGTTCAGTCGAATGGTCGCCAGTTAGCTTTTGGATTAACAAAGGACGTTATGGCTGACCCCGCGGTAAGGCAGGCTTATCTTGGAGTGGGGGCCTAGACATGTTGCAAATCACGGATTTATGTTGTGGATATGGAGACATGACTGTTATTCGCGACATAAATTTTGGGCTCGAGGAGGGAGGAACTCTTGCTTTAGTAGGCTCAAATGGTGCAGGAAAGACGACTTTATTGATGTCTCTTGCTGGTCACATCATCCCTAAATCAGGTCAAGTTCGATTAAATGGAGTTGACTTGGTTGATAAGGGGCCTGAAACGAGGTGCGGTTTGGGAGTAGGGTTGGTTCCTGAGGGACGCAGAGTTTTTCCCGATTTATCAGTTTTTGAGAATCTTGTAGTGGGTGGTTACTCCCGTCCAAGCAACAATCAGTCTGGAAGTATGGCTCGCGTTTTTGAAGTTTTCCCTCGGTTATTTGATCGAAAAAATCAGGTTGCTGGCTCCCTTTCTGGAGGAGAACAGCAGATGCTCGCATTTGGTAGAGCAATTATGTCTAACCCTAACCTTTTGCTCGTTGATGAGCTTTCATTGGGCCTTATGCCGAGTGTAGTAGATGAATGCTACAAAGCATTGGAGAAGTTGGTAAAAAAAGGTATTGCGGTGATTCTTGTGGACCAGAATAGCGACGCAGCGACGAATTTTTGCTCTTCGACTTTGATTCTTGAGACGGGCGATCAGGTGTGGCTTGGAGAGTCTTCAGCCCTGTCCGAAGAGTCAACCCATTGATTTGAAAAAATCTGCCTAATAAAGACTCAAAGTGCTGATTTTGAATAAATCTTCTACTTCGTAGGGTCTTGTACCACGAGAAAATCAGAGCGCACACAAAATTTCCTTTCTAATAATGTTTTGGCCGGTAGGTTGCCGGGCTGTTTTTTCGCCTTGGACATCGAATTTTTGAAGAGTTGGCGGACACAGTGATCAATGCTACCGTGTTCTCATTGTTTTTTGATTCCTTGCTGTTTTTGGGTCATTTTTGATGCTTCCTGGTCATATTGATATTCCGGCTGCGTGGTTTGGCAGTGAGCTGGCAAAGCGGCCTGATATCTGGCACTACACACTTCAGGACGAAGAAATTCACGAGCTGATCTCAGCTGCAAATAAATTTTGCGCATCGGGAGAAGAGCTTGGGAAGATTAACAAACAAAATTTTGTATTAAATAAGTTTGCACATAGGCTCTCGGCAATCCAAGAGGAACTAAAAACAGGTATTGGATTTACGCTTCTCTCTGGTTTGCCAGTCGAAGAGCTCAGTCCAGAAATATACTCTACGGTTTTTTGCGGCTTGGGCAGCTATCTAGGTAAGGCGAGGTCTCAGAATGCTGCGGGGCACCTCTTGGGTCATGTACGAGACACAGGAGCGAGCGCTAAAGATCCATCAGTAAGAATTTATCAGACCTCAGCACGTCAAACTTTTCACACCGACCGTTCAGATGCCGTCGGACTGTTATGCATCAAAGAGGCTAAAGAAGGCGGTGGCTCCTTGCTGGCTTCGAGTGTAACTGCGTTTAACGAAGTAATGGTGAAGTCACCGTATTTAGCCAGACAACTGATGCTGCCTGTCGCTTATGATCGAAGAGGGGAAATACCGGCTGGTCAAAAGCCCTACATGACTATTCCTGTTGTAAACTGGTATCGGGGGAAACTGACCTGCATATACCAAAGAGAATACATCATATCTGCTCAACGTTATGAAGATGCGCCAAAACTGACACAATCACAGATTGAGGCGTTTGACCTTTTTGATGAGGTTTTGAACGATGATAAAATCAATCTCAAAATGCGTTTAAGGCCAGGCGATATGCAGTTTGTGTATAATCATAGCCTTTTTCACGATCGTACTAGTTTTGTTGATTGGTCAGAGCCTGAAAAAAAACGGCATTTGTTAAGACTTTGGCTTTCATTGCCTGGGGACAGAGAGTTACCGCCAACTTTTTCGCAAGCATATGGCAATCTTGATGTTGGTGATCGCGGTGGCGTTGTAACAAAAGAGACAATTCTTCACGCGCCAATAGTTTCCTGGTGATAGTACGCCGAGCAGAAAATTGTTCTGCTAACCATTGCAAACGTACGAGCAATTTAAAAAATGTCCTGTGTCACGTACATAGTGAAAATAGCACCGTGCCTATGTATGCCAAACAAATTTCTCCCTAAATTTTAGTGAGGATCCCTCCGTACCGCAAAGGAGCAATTGATTAAAGTTTACCCCATAACATTTTATAAGATAACAGATAAATTAGCATAAAATTCGTTAAAGCTAACTGAAAATGAGGGGGTGGCCGAGAATTACTGTGCGTAACTTCACTGCGAGCCGTTATTTAAAATACTTAAAAGTCAAAAAAAGATCTTAGCCGACAACTGGGTCCGCAACTGCAGAAAACTCACATCGGGTTCATTAACTTGTATCCTGAGGTGCCAGTAATTGCAAAGACGACAGTTTCGAGCAGTAAGCCAAGCGCCAAAGCCATAAAAAAGCGGTTACGATCCGAAACGCCCAAACTGATAAATATTGGTTTACCTATGTAGTACACAAAAATAAACATAAACGCGGTCATAATCTAATTACCTCACAAATGCGTCTCTGATCTTTGGCTCAACGGTGTTAAAAACAAAAATTTTGCGCCGCAAAGGCTTTTGGTAGTGTCCCAATTTTATTTTTTCCATTCTTTTCCGTACCCCCAATCATCAGTCTGGAAACACTCTTTTTCTGGTGGCCTGCCAGCAACCGCCCAAAATCTTTTCCGCTACTTTCATCTCTTTTTGCGAAATACGTGTTAAAATCCTCATCGATTTCCTATATCTCGGCAAATTGTAGAGTGTTCGTGTTTCCGAAAGAGGAGTTGTGAATTGAGGTACAACCCTTGACCCCTCGGGTGAACGCCAATTCCTCGTTGGCAAAGGCATGAAATGCGCCAAAACAACCACCTTTGGTTGTGATGGCAATATGCGTGCGAAAGTATTCCGATTTGAGATATCATTAGCCAAGTACTTATCTACCACACTAACTGCTAAAAAACAAAAAAGCGCTCAGGTATTGATGCCTAAGTGCTTTAACTTTATAAAGCAAAATATTGTAATTAATTGAATATTAATAGCAGTTAGACAGATTGCCTTGCAGAGATTTAAGTTATTAATTACGACTTGTTTTTCCGGCTTTAGAGAATTTTACCTACATAAAAATCAGGGTTACTGAGGGCGTTTTTCTGCCAGCTTTGAAATTTATTGAAGAGGTGGAGAATAAAATGGTGGGGCTTGCATCTTCGATTGCCGGTTTATTTGATTGTTTGCCGGATTTAGTCTTGGATAACTTTGCTTGAAAACACTTCTGTTAATGCTCTTGTTTGTCTTCATCTATACTGCAGAGACTGGTAGCATTCTTCTTGTTTTTTGAAAATTGCGCAAACCGGTAAAGAGATTTGACTTAGGGAGCATAGGTTTGATCGATATTGTGGACCCTCGTGGAGAGAAAGTCAAAATTGAAACCAGTAGTGTAGAAATAAACTGGCCTGATGAATTTGTGGGGCAACGATTTGGTTTTTTTGGCAACGGTAAATCTAATGTTGAGGGATTCTTCAGAAAATGGGCCGAGCTTACTTCTGATGAGGGAGCAGTTGACAATTTAACTTTGATGAAAGAAGGTCCGATGGCCAACGGTGGCGTTGAACGTTACCAGAGATTTAAAGAAAATACAGATATAGTAATTGTGGGCGTGTGCGATGGTGGCACGGCCGCTTCTCAAGGCGCAATTGATGCTACGGCATTGGCTAATCTTGGGGTTCCAACTATATTGCTATGCACGGATGAGTTTGTTGGTTTAGCAAAGATTTCATTACCCAAAAGCTGCGATGGAGTGCAGGTGTTGGTAATACCTCATCCACTCTCATCACTTACATCCAGTCAAACGATTGATCTCGCAAAGCGTACCTTTCCTAAATTGAAGTTACTGCTTTCGGATGGGTTGGAAGCGAGCGTTGATCATAGCCAAGGCAAGGTATCTTCGGCCCAAGACCTTTTGAGACTGACGCAACATTTAACCGAAATGAGGGGCGTTGACTTTGATTATCGAAGCTCAGGTTTGATGCACGAGCTTGGTTTGTCTGATGGTCTTCCAGTTTTTTTACCAACAAAAGAGCGAGTAAATAAAATTCTAGATTTTTGGCCAACCACACCTCTTCATGATAGCAGGCTTATTGTTCCGCCTAGAAATGGCTTAGCCACACCCGCAGTGATCGCCGCAAATGCCGTAATGACAGGGATGCCACCCAAAATTGCACCATATGCTGCTGCGGTAACGCGTGCATTATGTGATCCTGATTTCCAAGTTTTTAACCTTCAGACAACAACCAATCCCGTAACCCCGGTAATAGTTGTTGGCGGTCCTTCTACCGAAAAAAACGGGTTTAACAATAAGTCGGGGGCGTTGGGTGGTGGCAATGTGAACAATGCTTCACTTGGAAGAACACTTAAACTATGTATGCGAAATATTGGTGGCGCCAGCGCTGAAAGTGGTGTTGATCCCGCAACAATTGGCCAACCGGGCAAGTACACCTTTTGTTTTGCCGAGCTTGAAGGTGTCGTTAACTGGCCGCCACTCCGGTCTCAAACCAAAAATGCCTTAGGCATTAATCGTGATGCGGTGACTTTGATTGGAGTCACCGGAACGGCGAACATGATAATCAAAGCCACCTCCGCACAAGAGTTGATCGAAATGATCGCAAAAAGTATCAGAAGTGTGGGTAGCAACGATTATATGTTTGGCGGGTCACCACTTTTGGTGCTTTGTCCAGAGCACGCTCAAATTTTTTCGAATGAAAAAATTGGTATCCAAGAAGTAAAACAATCCTTGTTCAAAATGACAAAACTTAAGTTTTCAGATTTTGCGCCAAAAAATCAAGAAATGATGAGAACTCCACGACTTGGGGATTTAGGGATGCTCACCCCAGATAGCGATGTACCAATGACCAAGAATGCAGACGGCTTTCTGATATGCGTTGCGGGTGGGGCAAGCCTACACTCCACGTTTATGCCCTCATTTGGTGGTTCAGCACCAGTTTCACATGCTGTCGAATTAGGAGCTTAACGATGAACAATAGATGGAAGAATAGACCACACGGTTCAACTTGGGGTGATTTTGGTCCTGATGATGAAATTGGACGGATTAATTTATTAACCCCTGAGCGACGGCTAGAGGCGGTCAAAGAAGTCAAGGCAGGAATTAGCTTTTGCCTGAGCTTGCCTCTCGATTATCCGGGAGGAAATTCCGTAAACCCAAAGCGGTTTCCACCTGTCTTGAGACCAACTCGTCACTCAGACAATAGCCATTATTACAACCTTAGTTGGCGAGATTATCATCCTGGTTTTGAGGATGTATCGTCAGATGACAGCGTCTTATTACACACACAGTACTCAACACAGTGGGACAGCCTGGGACACGCAGGGGCCCTGTTTGATGCAGATGGAGATGGGATTGAAGAGATAGTCTATTACAACGGTTGGAAGGGCGGAGATCACATTAAAGGTCCTTCAGATATTGCGAGCTCAGAGCAAAACGGAACTGTTAAGGCTGAACGATTAGGTATTGAGAATATGGCGGCGACATGCGTTCAAGGCCGGGGCGTTCTAATTGACCTTCATAAGCATTTTGGTGACGAACGTGTGTTTGTCGGCTTTGACGATTTAGAGCGTGTGATAAGAGAAGACCGCGTTGTTATTGAGCCGGGTGACATGCTCGTTCTTCATACAGGTTGGTCAACTATGCTTTATGGGATGAAATTAAAACCAAATGCAGAAAAATTACATAGTTCTTGCGCTGTTCTCGACGGCGATGACCCTAAACTTTTAGATTGGATTGAGAGTAGTCAAATATCTGCACTTGTCTCAGATAACTTTGCCATAGAAGATGCTCGTATAATGCGATCATCAGATTACCAAGGTCCACGATTGCCAATTCATAATAAATGTCTTTTCAAACTGGGGGTGCCACTAGGAGAGTTGTGGTACTTGGAAGAGTTAGCAAAATGGCTATCAGTAAATGAAAGAAATCGCTTTTTTTTGACAGCGCCTCCTCTCAGGCTTACTGGCGCTGTTGGCTCTCCCGTCACGCCAGTGGCTACCGTCTAAAAAAAACGGGGTTACTGAGGGCGTTTCTCTGTCAGCTTTGGAATATGTTGAAGGGAACTGGGCCTCAGGGCCCAGGCGCTTGCGGCTGGCGCCAGCGGTTTACTTGATAGAGTGTCGGATTTCAGGTGAGATTAAGATTTTACCTCAGAATTATGACCTTGCGTAGCAAGAGAAATGACATCTCCTGTCACTATTCAAGTCCTTAATTAGGCCAAAACGCAAAAAAAGCGCCCAGGGCGTGATACCTAGGCGCTTTAAGTATAGGTCAAAAATTGTTGTATTGCTTATGAATTAGATGGCGGAGAGACAGGGATTCGAACCCTGGAAGGTGTCGCCACCTTGCCGGTTTTCAAGACCGGTGCATTCAACCGCTCTGCCATCTCTCCGACGAGAAAGGAAGTAGCGGAAATCAGCCCAACCTGTCAATAAGCATCAGGGTTGTTTAGCAAAGTCTTTGCCCTTTTTGGTTCGTTTGATAATCATGTGCTTGTCTAAAGCCAAGAAAGTCACCATATTTGTCAAGAAATACGATGTCCAACATCTTGGTAATTTGGTTTCATTTAATTTCCTTTCTTGCGGATTAGGCCGTTTTGGATTTTAAACTTTTAGCAGGTGCATAACCTTAGCGGTTATGTAGCTCTAAAATATAGTGTTTGGAGTGTGTGTGCGTGTTGATTTTCACCTTCCGGTCGTCGTCAGTTACAGTGTTTTTTGGGTTCTTTTTGGCGATGCTGACAATAGTAGGAGGAGTTAGTTCTTCTTTTGCGCAAAACGCTTGGGGTGGAAAACGCCCAACACGCGTTGAAGTGGCAGAGATATACACCAGAGTTTTGGCAGACTTGGCCGATGTACAAGGCAGAGTAATCGAGGGGCCATCGTACACAGTTACGGCCACTACTGATGCAATTACCAATATTGGTGCCGTTCGCCTCGGTGATCTGGTGACTACCGGCGATGTGATTGCCACTCAGGACAGTGCTAAACTTGATCTTCAATTAAAAAAAGTGCGGGCAAAGCTTCTTGAAACTGAGTTTAGACTTGCTGATAGCGAGGCTGAATTGCAGGCTGAGAAAGAATTGTTGGGGGTTTATAAGGCACAAGCAGCATTGCTGGCAGGTAAAGCCAAGCGTGCTGAGGGACTTGTTGCAAATGATGCCCTTGCCGTTGATGCTGCTGAAATGGCAATCAATACAAGTATGACAGCCAATATCTCGCTTTTGACCCGTCAATCATCAATAGCAAGGATAAAAGCACAGCAAAAAATATATAGGGTTGAAATTGATCAGGTTAAGGCTGAGATAACCAAACTTTTAGCCGATATTAAAGCAACAAAGCTACGCGCAGAAGTAGACGGCCAAGTTACTTTTATTGCTGATTACCGCCGGGGGTTTGCGCGTGAGGGTGAAGTTGTTGCAAAAATCACTGATCTGAATAGTTTTGAAATTGAAGCGGAAATCCCAGCAAAATACATTCCCCTTTTAGAAAGTTCTAAAATGGTGTCTGCGCACAGCCTTGATGGATATCAAATTAATGTTTCCCCCCGTGTTTCTTTGCCAGTACATAACCTTCGGTCTGCAACTAGGACTGTCCGCTTTTCCGTCAATGGAAAATTACCGTTTGTCTTGCAGGCTGATAACGCTGTAGTCGTAATTCAAGTCCCAACAGCCAGCCCAAAGCCACTGGTAATTGTGCCGAAGGATGCCGTTCTGCCTGTAACGGGCGGGCACTTGGTTTATCTGGCAGAGGGGGACCGAGCAAAACGTCACATTATTCAGATAGGCGCGGCTGTTAAAGATGGCTTTATCGTTCAAAAAGGTTTGTCTCCTGGTCAGAAAGTTGTTGTTCGCGGAAATGAACAGCTATCGGATGGAAAGAAAATACAAACTGGTAAACCAAATGCCGGCAAACGAAACGGGCAGGCTAAATCAAAGAGCGTACAATAATGGGCGGCATTATCAAACTGGCTATTGAACGACCAGTCGCAGTGATGGCCTTAATACTGATGACGATTATTTTTGGCGCAGTTGCGCTGCAAACCATTCCCATTCAGATGAGCCCTGATATTGAAAAACCAGTTCTTGATGTGCGGGTGCGTTGGAATGGAGCATCACCAAGCGATGTAGACCGTGAAATTGTAGGTCGACTTGAGAGTGAACTCTCATCACTAAATGGGGTTGAAAAAATCGCATCAAGGTCAACACGGGGATACGGACGCGTAACACTAACCTACTCAGTTGGCCAAGATATGGACAAAGCTTTGGTGCTGCTACTTAGCAAGCTATCAGCGGTGAACGGTCTTCCCAATGAATCTGATACCCCAACTGTGCGAACGTCTAATTCAGATGACAGCCCCGTTGCTCGTCTGGCCCTTGTGTCCAAAGATGGGGCCAATATTGACGTGGAAACTTTGGGGCAGTATCTGGACACAAATATTGTCGAGCCATTATCACGTGTTGAGGGCATTGCAGAGGTTGATTACTACGGCGGTAGCCGCCGTGAAATACGCGTGCTAATAGATCCTGATAAGCTGGTCCAGTATAAAATCACCCTTGGTGAGGTGCTTGACGCGCTCCGAACATCCTCATCAATGATGAGCGTTGGTATGGTAACAGAGGGAAAGCGGTCTTACACGGTAAGGTCGGAGGCGGTGAACTACACCCCACGAACGGCAGGGCGCATCGTTTTGCGGGCTGATATATCAGCTTCAGGAGCGATGGCGCCACTTTTGCTTGAGGATGTTGCGACCTTAGACATGAGATTCCCTAAACAAACGAGTTTTCGACGCTTGAATGGCAAGCCGGGGATTATCGTAAACGCGATCCGAGAGCAGGGCAGTAATGTGGTTTCAACCATGTTGCGTCTGCGTTCAGTTGTTGATGAGTTAAACCAAAATGAGCTGGACCAGCGTGGCTTAAGCCTGCGCGTTGTTTATGACGAGACAAAATATATTTCATCAGCGATTGACTTGGTTCAGCAGAATATTTGGATTGGTGGCATGCTGGCGTTCACCATCTTAATGCTTTTTCTAAGGAATCTTTTACCAACGCTCATTATTTTTGCGGCTATTCCTGTTTCAGTGATTGGAACTTTCGTCGTGATTGCTGGGCTGGGCCTGTCGATTAATGTGATCTCTCTCGCGGGATTGGCTTTTGCTGTGGGCATGGTGGTTGATGCCTCAATCATATCTTTGGAAAATATTTTTCGGCTTCGTCAACGCGGCATTGATGCGCAAAATGCGGCCTA
>CACEJY010000028.1 GCA_902559985.1 uncultured SAR116 cluster alpha proteobacterium
ACTTGATGCGCCGCATCGC
The DNA here is from genome assembly GCA_902559985.1 of uncultured SAR116 cluster alpha proteobacterium. Classification (GTDB taxonomy): domain Bacteria; phylum Pseudomonadota; class Alphaproteobacteria; order Puniceispirillales; family Puniceispirillaceae; genus UBA3439. The sequence goes on from CACEJY010000028.1 coordinate 20, forward strand.
AGTCAGCCAAAAACCATGTCTTTCTATTATGAATATGCCACCGCTGCCATTTTTGCGCCGGATTGATGCGCTGGCAGATGCGCCTTTGGATATGTGCTATGATGATGCATCAGTCTGGGCGGGTTTTGAGCCAGGCCTCGTATCACTTTGTAGCCCTGACCCCCAGGCATTTCGGCCGCCAGATGAAGGAACAAACGTTCTCCATGTTGGCTTGCCAACCAATTTTAAGGCGGCGACCTTTGCCGATCCTGCGCATACAGCACTGCTTCGCCAACTTGAGGCTGACATTGCAGGGGTCACTGTTGATGGTAAGGACGTGCCGGTGAAACTGCGGATCTATGACAGTCTTTTTGTGCCGATGGCAAAATGGAGCATGCTCTTAACTGGTAATTACCAGTGCGTTCAGCGCGATGGCGTTCGCCCGATCCGTGATGCGGTTCATAATAACATTAAGGCATCTGCCGGTATGTATTCCTGGGTTGACCAATTGGCCCGCGCGCTTGGCGCCGAGGCTGCCGATCAAGTGCCGTTTGAAAAATATGCGAACGCTGCAAGCAGCTTGCTGAAGCCATCATCGGCAGCCCGTGCCATCGATGGTGGTGCCAAGAATATTGAACGCGTTGACCTTTTGGTCCAGCGTATTGCGGCTAGCATTGGGATGCAGAATGACCTTCTGGATGAGACAGTGGCAACGGTGAATGCGCGCCTTGATGCTAATCGGTTCGAGGCACCCGTCCCAATTGTCGCATAAAAAGAGCCGTGGCGGCGCAAGGCTGTTTTTTTAAAGCAGGCTTGCAATTAGGTTTTCTGGTGCATTTAAAAAGGGTTTACAACGTTGGCGCCACCCCTTTTCAAAGTTGAGCTAATGATTTTAATTTAACCGTTCAGCAAATCCACCAGGGTAACACCAAGTTGTGCGGGAGATGGTGATACGCGAACACCGGCGGCTTCCAGAGCATCGATCTTTTCATCTGCACCGCCTTTGCCTCCAGAAATGACAGCTCCTGCATGGCCCATCGTCCTGCCAGGCGGTGAAGTTAATCCTGCAATAAAGCCAACCATCGGTTTTGCGCGCCCTTTTTTAGCCTCATCAACCAGAAACTGCGCAGCATCTTCTTCAGCTGAACCACCAATTTCACCGATCATAATGATGGATTCGGTTTTCCCATCGGCAAGAAACATTTCCAGCACATCAATGAATTCTGTGCCCTTTACTGGATCACCGCCAATGCCAACAGCAGATGATTGGCCAAGCCCCGCCATCGACGTTTGATACACCGCCTCATAGGTCAATGTGCCTGAGCGGGATAAAACACCAACTGACCCTTTTCGAAAAATGCTTGGTGGCATGATGCCAATTTTACATTCATCAGGAGTCATTAACCCTGGGCAGTTTGGTCCGATCAGGCGGGAATTGGACTTGTCCAGTTTTTCCTTAACTTGCACCATATCCAGAACCGGAACGCCTTCGGTAATACAGGTAATCAGCTCAATCTCGGCATCAATTGACTCTTCAATCGCCGCAGCGGCACCCGCGGGCGGTACATAGATAACTGACGCATTCGCCCCGGTACGGTCTTTTGCTTCGGCAACAGTACTGAACAGGGGTAGGATTTGACCATCGGCACTCGACCAGTTTTGGCCGCCTTTCTTGGGATGTGTGCCAGCAACCATTTGCGTTCCGTGATAGGCAAGTGCCTGTTCGGTGTGAAAAGTGCCTGTTTTGCCGGTTAGACCCTGCACAATGATTTTTGTGTCCTTATTGATTAAAATTGACATGGGCCTAGCCTTTCACTGCTGTAACAATTTTTTGGGCGGCGTCATCCAAATCATTTGCGGCAATTACATTGAGCCCACTGCCATTAATGATGGCTTTTCCCTCATCGACCTTGGTGCCCTCAAGGCGGACTACCAATGGCACCTCAAGATTAATGTCCTTGGCCGCTTGAACGACGCCCTCGGCAATCACGTCACAGCGCATGATGCCGCCAAAAATATTAACCAGGATGCCTTTAACATTCGGGTCAGCTGTTATGATTTTGAAGGCCGCGGTCACACGCTCGGTTGTGGCACTGCCGCCAACATCTAGGAAGTTTGCGGGTTCTGCACCGTAAAGCTTAATGATATCCATCGTTGCCATGGCAAGGCCAGCGCCGTTTACCATACAGCCAATTTCACCATCCAGCGCGATGTAGGCAAGGTCATATTTTGATGCTTCAACCTCTTTTTCATCTTCTTCGGTTTCGTCTCGCAGCTCCATTATGTCGGGATGTCGGAATAGGGAGTTATCATCAAATGACACCTTGGCATCAAGAACCTGGACCTCATTCGATTTGGTCACAATCAGGGGGTTAATTTCTAGAAGGCTCATATCCTTGCTGACAAAGGCTTCATATAGCGTTTTAAAAAGGGTTATGCCCGACTCCCGGGCTGTCCCGGTGAGGATCAGTGCATCAGCAAGTTTGTTGGCATCAGATTCGGTGCAGCCGGCACTGGCAGTAATGCTAACCGAATGGATAAGATCCGGCGTTTCATGTGCAACTGCCTCAATATCCATACCGCCTTCGGTTGAGACGACAAAAGATGTTTTGCTGGTTTCCCGATCAACAAGAAGTGAGAGATATAGTTCGCGCTCAATATCGGCGCCAGCCTCTACATAAAGTTGGTTTACCGTTTTGCCATTTGGCCCAGTTTGTTTGGTCACAAGGGTTTTGCCAAACATTTCCTTTGCATTGGCCAGGGCTTCATCAGCCGAAAAGGATACGCGAACACCGCCTTTTGCATCATCGCCAAGTTCTTTAAACCTACCTTTACCCCGTCCACCAGCATGGATCTGACTTTTTACGACCCATACGGGGCCGGGAAGCGTAGCTATAGTACTTTCGGCCTCATCGAGATTCGTAATCGCAACGCCTGCCGCGATCGGCGCGCCAAACTCCTTTAAAATTTTTTTGGCTTGATGCTCATGGATATTCATCGTTACTGTCTTTCTCCCGCGAAGAAGCCCTCGTTCTCAAGCCGCTTCAAAATTGTTTACATTTGCGTTATTCCATATTTTTCACGAAAAGGCATGTGCCTTTTTTTTTCCTAAAGCCTCCATTGCCGAAGGGGGATAAAATGACCTGCAAAAAAGAGCAAAGAGACGATGCCACAGATCATTTAGGGTTTTTGTATCCCTCACTTCAGTGTAATACTGCCTGTTTTTTTGGTATACCACATACCAAAAATAGCTTGGTCAATCAATATCTAAACCTTCCCAAATAGCTTGACGGCCTTTGTGTAGGGTGTATGGTATACCACATACTTTTTCATTTTGACGGGTTTTTTCTCTGCAAATGAATGAAATGTTGAGGGTAAAAGTTGGATGGCGATTGATGTCAATCTACAGCATGTTTCGATAAATTTCACCTTGAAGGACCATATTTATGAAGTCCTTCGTGAAGGCATTTTAAATGTTGATATCTATGAGGCTGATGAAGATTTGCGACTGGATGAACGCCAGCTTGCCCAACAATTAGGTGTTTCTCGTACCCCGATTCGCGAAGCGTTAGCGCGGCTTGCGCAAGATGGGCTGGTTGAAATTTTGCCGCGCAAAGGTGTTTTCATTCACCGCAAAAGCCTAGATGAAATTTTGGACATGGTGGTGACATGGGCCGCGCTGGAAAGCATGGCTGCGCATATCGCAGCCAGCGTTGCGTCTACATCTGAAATTAGGGCTTTGCGAGAGTTTGCTGAACGTCACAGCGTCACGGCATCCAGTGCTGAATTAAGTGAATACTCGGATGCCAATATCAAATTTCATCAGGCTATTTTTGATATGTCGAGAAGCCCGCTACTGAAATCAACTACTGATGGTTTGTTTGCTCATATGATTGCAGTGCGCCGCCGTGCCATGGGTGAGAACAATCGAGCAACGCATTCGGTGGCTGATCATATGGGGATTATTGAGGCGCTGGAGGAGCGTGATAGCGAGTTGGCATCGCGGCGTGTGCGCGAACATACGATGCGCCTGCATGATCACATCCGGGAAAGATGGACAAGGCTGGCGAACAGAAGTAAGGCTGTTTCTGAAAACGTTAGGGAAATGGGGAATAAGTAATCGTGCATTGTAAATGCCATCTCGTATAACGGAGGATAACATGTGCCATAAAGCCAAATGGGTGATGACTCGGCGAGCATATTGATTTTTGGAAAATTGTCGGACTTTAGGGAGATAAACACAATGGCTTCATCGGAGACACAAGCGCTTACAGATGGTTTTCACCTCGTTATTGATGCCCTAAAACTTAATGATATCAATACGATTTACGGCGTGCCCGGCATTCCCATTACTGATCTTGGACGGATTGCGCAAGCCGAGGGTATGAGGGTGATTTCATTCCGGCATGAACAGCATGCTGGCAATGCAGCGTCGATCGCTGGCTATCTGACCAAAAAGCCAGGGATTTGTCTTACCGTGTCCGCACCGGGCTTTCTAAATGGCCTCACTGCGCTAGCTAATGCCACAACAAACTGTTTTCCAATGATTTTGATCAGCGGTTCATCTGAACGCGAAATTGTAGATTTGCAGCAGGGTGATTACGAAGAGATGGACCAACTGGCGATCGCCAAACCCCTATGTAAGGCAGCTTTCCGCATTCTTCATGCCGAAGATATTGGGATTGCTGTTGCGCGGGCAATTCGGGCTGCTGTTTCGGGTCGCCCAGGTGGCGTTTACCTTGATTTGCCAGCAAAATTATTCGCTCAGGTAATGGATGCTGCGGAAGGACAGAAATCGTTGGTCAAAGTTGTCGATCCGGCGCCACGGCAATTGCCCGCAGCAGAATCAATTTCGCGGGCTTTGGATGTGCTGAAAACGGCAGAACGACCACTGATCATCCTTGGCAAGGGCGCTGCCTATGCACAGGAAGATGAAATTGTTCGCAATTTCGTTGAAAAAAGCGGCGTTCCCTATTTGCCAATGAGCATGGCCAAGGGGTTATTGCCCGATGATCACCCTCTGTCCGCCGGTGCGGCGCGTTCGCTTGTGCTAAAAGAGTCTGATGTTGTTGTAATGATTGGCGCAAGGCTGAACTGGCTCTTGTCGCATGGCAAGGGTAAAAGCTGGGGTGCGCCGAAGTTGAAACGTTTTATTCAGGTGGATATTGAACCGCGAGAAATGGATAGTAATGTTGAAATTGCAGCTCCGGTGGTTGGTGACATTGGATCATGCCTTAGTGCCATGAGTGTTGCGATGGGCGATAGCTGGCCCAGCGTACCTGCCGAATGGACAGCCACCATTAAACAGCGTAAGGATGTGAACTTAGAAAAAATGTCAGCAAAACTGCTTAGCAACACTGTGCCGATGGGTTTTCACAGCGCCCTTGGTGCACTTCGCACAATCGTCAAGCAGCGGCCTGATGCAATTCTAGTCAATGAGGGGGCAAACACGCTCGATTTCGCCCGCAGCATCATTGATATTTACAAGCCGCGTAAACGCCTAGATGTTGGTACGTGGGGTATAATGGGCATTGGTATGGGGGCGGCCATTGCCGCTGCGATCGAAACCGGACATCCAGTTTTAGCTGTTGAGGGTGATAGCGCGTTTGGATTTTCAGGAATGGAAATTGAGACAATCTGTCGGTATGATCTACCGGTCTGCGTTGTTGTCTTTAATAATAACGGCATTTACCGGGGAACAGATACGAACCCGACTGGTGGCCCTGATGCTGCCCCGACAGTGTTTGTGAAAGATGCCCGCTACGATCAAATGATGGCAGCGTTTGGCGGTGTTGGTGTCTATGCCACTACTCCTGATGAACTAACGTGTGCTGTCAATGAGGCAATGGACAGTGGCAAACCAACCTTGGTCAATGTCGTTATTGATGAAAATTCGGGAACAGAGAGCGGCCGCATTGGCAATCTTAACCCGCAGAGTGTTGTGTCGAAAAAATAATGTCGCGCCTTGGCCGGCATGGCAGCAGTGATAGGATAGGATGATGAGAGCTCTTGAAGGTATTAAGGTTCTGGATTTTACGCATGTTCAGTCAGGTCCAACCTGCACCCAGCTACTGGCGTGGTTTGGCGCCGATGTGATCAAGGTTGAGCGTCCTGGTGTCGGTGATGCGACGCGTCAACAACTTGTCGATGTAGAGGGGGCTGACAGCTTGTATTTTACGATGCTGAACCACAATAAAAGGTCCATCGAACTTAATTCCAAAAACGAAACTGGTAAGGAGGTGCTGACCCGGCTTATCAAAACTTGTGATGTGTTGGTTGAAAATTTTGCTCCGGGGGCGCTTGATCGGATGGGTTTCACCTGGGAACGCATTCAGGAAATCAACCCGCGTATTATCATGGCTTCAATCAAGGGGTTTGGCCCGGGAAAATATCAAGACTGTAAGGTATACGAGAACGTGGCACAATGTGCTGGTGGATCAGCCTCAACTACCGGATTTCATGATGGCCCACCATTGGTAACAGGGGCTCAAATCGGTGATTCTGGAACCGGGCTACATTTATGCCTTGGTATTGTGACTGCGCTGTTTCATCGAGAAAAATCAGGCCGGGGTCAAAAAGTGACTGCAGCGATGCAAGATTCGGTATTAAATCTTGCTCGGGTAAAGTTGCGCGATCAGCAGCGTCTCGAAGCTGGTCCGTTAAAAGAATATTCGCAATACGGTGAGGGCGTTCCCTTTGGCGATGCCACACCTCGTGCAGGTAATGATTCCGGCGGTGGTCAGCCCGGCCGTATTCTGCGGTGCAAGGGCTGGGAGCAAGATCCTAACGCATACACCTATTTCATTATTCAAGCAGCTGTTTGGGAAAAAGTTTGTGATATTATTGGTGAACCAGACTGGAAAACCAAAGAGGGATATGCCAAGCCGCCGCAACGCCTTGACAAGTTGAACGAAATTTTTGAGCGTATCGAAAAATGGACTATGACGAAGACAAAGTTTGAGGTCATGGACGCTTGTAACCCGCTGGACATCCCAGTTGGTCCAATCCTATCGATGAAAGAAATTTCCGAAGACGATGGGTTATATGCAACCGGAACGTTGGTAAAGGTCGATCATCCTGAACGCGGTGAATATATCTCGGTTGGATGTCCGATAAAATTATCGGATAGTCCGGCAGATGTTCAACGGTCACCATTACTGGGTGAGCATACAAAAGAAATATTAACTGACGTGCTGGGCTATTCTGCCGAAGAATTAGTTGGCATCATAGAGTCGGGCGCTGTTGGCGCGGCGAAGTAGAATTTGATTTGGGCGACAAGTTTTTGAAGACAGGGCTTATGGTTCATTCGAATGGTTATTTATCTTAAGGAGCGCTAAATGCGGATTGTATTACACGGGCAGCAGGCTTTTGGGCAAGCTGTTTTGGAAAAATTACTCGACCGCGGTGAAGATGTTGTGGCTGTTTGCTGTGCGCCAACTAAAGAGGGCAAGCCCGAAGATCCATTAGCATTATTTGCCAAAGAAAAAGGGGTGCCTTTGCATCAGCCAAACTCTTGGAAAACGCCTGAAGCGTTGAAATTGATTAAATCGTTTGAGTCTGACGTCTGTATGATGGCTTATGTTTTAATGTTCGTGCCGCAAGAGGTGCTTGATGCGCCAAAATATGGCACCTTCCAATATCATCCGTCTCTTTGTCCGGTCCACAGAGGGCCGTCTTCGATCAACTGGCCAATTGCAATGGGAAAAAGCCGAACAGGTTTATCAATTTTTTGGCCGAATGATGGCCTGGATGAGGGGCCTATGATGCTCCAGAAATCATGCGAAATAGGCCCGGATGAGACACTTGGTGATGTTTATTTCAAAAAACTTTTTCCAATGGGTGTTGATGCGATGTTGGAAGGTCTTGATCTAGTGAAGGCTGGCGTCATTATCAAACATGATCAGCGTCTTGAAGATGGGTCCTATGAGAGCTGGTTTGGTAGGGATGAAGCTGAAATCGATTGGGCCAAGCCTGTTGCAGATGTCTATAACACCATTCGCGCGGCAAATCCAGCTCCGGGAGCTTGGACAACACTGAATGGTAGTGAGTTAAAAGTCTATGATAGCGAACTTGTTGAGGGCGATGGGTCCTTTGGTGAGGTCGTATCAATCGATGGCAGTGGTGTGACGGTACAAGGAAATGGTGGACGTATTTTGATTAAACGTGTTCGTCCCGAAAGCAGTGGAAAAATCACCGCTAGTGAGTGGGCCGCGAGTGCTGAAGTCAGCCTTGGAACAAAATTAGGATCAAAACTGTGAAATCTACAACTGATATTTAGAAGATATAGCGCTTTGAGGTAGTTTTTGCAGTAAATGTATTTTGGATTAAGAGCTTGAGTGAGGGGCGTAATAGAAAAGTTGTCAAATAGCTAAAATTAAGTCACCGTGATATTAATAGAGTGACATTAAATGATCTTGTGTTTTGTAAATTTTATACAATTTACAACATTACATTAATTTACTTAAAATTTTAAGACACAAGTTGTATCAAAATAATGTTTAAACCAAGGAGGAAACTATGAAATCTATCAAAAACCTATTACTGGGTGCGGTTGGCATTGCGCTGGCGGCAACGTCGCTGTCAGGCCTCGCTAATGCCGGCAGTCATGGTTGGGAGCCAACAAAGCCCGTTGATTTTATTATCATGGCTGGAAAAGGTGGTGGGGCTGATAAAATGGCCCGTTTGATGCAGGCAATTGTTGAGGAAGAAAACCTCTCTAGCCGCCCACTCGTCCCAACTAACAAGTCTGGTGGATCTGGTGCAGAGGCTCTGGTGGCTGCAAAAAATGCAACTGACCCTGATCACACAATAATGGTCACATTGAACTCATTTTTTACTACACCGCTGAGAAACCCGGGCATCAAAGTGGACATCCAAACATTCGCACCCGTTGGCCGTATGGCGGAAGATACATTTTTGTTATGGGTTCACAAAGACAGCGGCATCACTTCAATTAGTCAGTTTTTGACAAAAGTGAAAGCCGAGGGCAATAAATGGGTTATGGGTGGTACGGGTAAGAACTCGGAAGACAACATTATCACTGATCACCTGAACAAGGAATATGGCCTAAACATTAAGTACATTCCATACAAAGGTGGCGGCGCTGTTGCGAAAGATCTTGCTGGAAAGCAGATCAATTCGTCAGTGAACAACCCATCTGAAGCCCTTGGTTTTTATGAGGCAGGAACAGTTATACCGTTGGTAGCTTTCACAGATAAGCGTCTTCCAATGTTCCCAAATGTCCCAACCCTAGGTGAGGTATTTGTTGGTGGTAAGCAGGCTCCATGGGCTTATTACATGCAGCGCGCCGTTGTGGGTGCCCCTGGCATGTCTGAAAAAGCGCAGGCCTACTACACTGATTTGTTTACCAAGGTCTACAATTCAAAGAAGTGGCAGGCTTATAAGTCAAAGAAGTCATTAATGGGTGAATTTATGGCTGGTGACGAGTTGAAAGCATATTGGACACGTCAAGTTGATAATCATCGTGCGATTTTGAAAGCGTCTGGCGCAATCAAGTAGTGCAGAAATAAAAATTCCAATCGAGAGGGTTTGGTAAAATGCGTATTGCTGAAATTGTTACAGCGATTTTTTTAGGAATCCTCTCGATTTACCTAATGTGGAAATCAGGTGAACCACCTTCATGGAATCCGGATGTGCCGCGCTTTGCAAACATTGGTTTCATTGAGGGTGAAGGCCCAGGCAGTGGATTTTGGCCGTTTTGGCTATCTGCAATCATGCTTCTAACTTGCATCTGGACTGCGGTGAATTGGTACCGTCGTTTAACTCCAGCTTCACAATCTAGCGGGCAATTTTTAGACGGATATGGTAAGCGCATGATGCTTGTTGTTGGTGGAGCGCTTTTTGGGTTTTTAGCCTTAATCCATTTTGTTGGGTTTTACGGTGCGATACCAGTGTTCATGATCTATTACATGAGATATCTGGGTAGTCACGGGTGGCTCCTTACCTTAACTGTTAGTGCTAGCCTTACAGTTATTTGCTTCTTTTTCTTTGACATCGCCATGCGGATTGTGTTGCCAAAAGGGTATTTAGAGCCTTTGTTTATCCCGTTATATGAAATGTTTTTATAAATTTAATCTAACCCTATAGCCTCGGTGAAAAGCCGCTAAGAACAATTTAGAAATAGGTAAAAAAAAATGGATGTTTTGATTGCTCTATGGCAGGGAATTCTAATTGCACTTGAGCCGATTAATCTTGGATTGGCGGTTATTGGTGTTGTTGTAGGGCTATTTGTTGGCGCCATGCCCGGTTTAGGGTCAGTCAACGGAGTTGCAATTCTGCTGCCTTTTACATTCGTTATTCAGAGCTTTACTGGTGGGGCAACCTCGCCCATGATTTTCCTTGCGTCGATCTATTATGGGGCAATGTATGGAGGCGCCATATCTTCCATAACATTAGGCATACCGGGAGCATCGACAGCGGTAGCAACCACGTTTGACGGCCGCCCCTTGGCGCTTGCTGGTAGGGCACATGTTGCGCTGGTTGTTGCGGCCCTTGCATCTTTTGCCGGCGCAACCGTATCAAACCTACTTTTCACCGGTTTTGCACCATTACTTGCTGATGTCGCGCTTTCATTTGGTAACCCAGAAATTTTTGCACTGATGCTTCTTGCTTTCGCCACCTTTGTTGGGCTGGGTGGGGATGATATCCCAAAAACATTATTTTCAATCTGTTTTGGTTTGGTCATGGCCACGGTCGGGTTTGACATTATTTCTGGCGAACCGCGGCTAGTGTTTTTCGATATTACTGGATTTACGCATGGCATCCGGTTTCTGGTTCTGGCCATCGGGGTTTACGGTATTGGCGAAATGATGTGGACAATAAATACATCAAGAACCGGTACAAATATGAGTAAGGTTGAAGTTACATTTGCCAATGTTTTTGATGCGATCAAGCAGTTTAAACAGGCATGGCGCGGAACGGCAATTGGATCAGCCCTTGGGTTTTTTGTCGGTATATTACCAGCTGCTGGTGCAACGCCCGGTTCGCTGATGGCGTATGGCATCTCAAAAATGACATCAAGGAGATCTGCTGAATTTGGCAAAGGTGCACTGGATGGAGTTGCTGCCCCAGAGGCTGCAAATAACTCCGCGTCAACAGGAGCGATGCTGCCAATGATGACTTTGGGTATTCCAGGATCACCAACTACAGCCGTTCTTCTTGCCGGTATGGTGATTTGGGGGCTGCAACCTGGACCGCTTTTATTTACCGATCAGCCAGAATTTGTTTGGCCATTAATAGGGTCATTTTATATTTCCAATTTTGTTGCGGTTACTGTCAATCTGCTTTTCATTCCAGTGTTTTTGTGGATGTTACGTATGCCATTCACAATCCTTGCACCGTTGATCTTTGTTCTCTCACTTGTCGGAACATACGCGGCTTACATGGATATGTTTGATGTTTGGTTGATGGTTTTCTTTGGAGTTGGTGCATTTTTACTACGCATATTGGATTACCCGCTTGCACCAGCGGTGCTGGCAATTGTGCTTGGGCCGATAGCAGAGCCGAAATTGCGTCAGTCCCTTTTGTTGTCAGATGGTGATTTTTCAATCTTTTTTACACGGCCTATTGCCGGCCCTATTACAGTTATCGCCATATTGTTGATTCTATTACCACTGTTTAAACTTATCCGTGATAAACTAAGAAAAACAGCATAGGCAGAAAAGGGTGGAATAAGCACTCTTGTTGTTCCTGACTTGATTGGATCGCGTGAAATGGCGAACCCCCCAATTTCATCTGATAACGAATTTCACGCATGGAATCCTGGACTCAGTTCTAATTTGCCAAAGCGGCTTTTGCCAATGATTACGCTTTTTCGGCCTGAAAACAGTCATGTCGCCTATGAGCATGCCAAAGAGGCCGCTGATTTTTCTGGTCTTGCTGTCGAACAACTTTGCGAATTGAAGGTCAGCCGACTTGTTACTCATGAAGTTCTGATCCGTGTTACTGCTGATTTGTCGGTGCCTGATGGGCCAAGCTATGAGTACTTGGGTTTGCAACTGCGCGGGATGGCAGATCGCATTTACCGCAATTATATGCTGCCAAAAATGACTAAAATTGAGACCGGATTTGCGGCTATTCGCCAACGTGCTGAGGATAAGATCAGCTTGCTTGTGGACGAAATGTTTGCCTTGAAAGTTCCGAGTCAAAAGTCCAAAAAGCGTTTATTTTGGTTTTTGAAAGCCAAGGATAAACCAGTAAAAACACCAAATGCTCCGCCCGAATTACTGGCCCTTAATCAAATGCAGGAGCGGCTTGTTGATGCGGATGCGTATTCTGCGGCCTGCCTAACGGCCCTTGTTAGAGTTGTGAGCAGTATATTGGGAAAGCAAGGACGGCTTGTCACGGACCGGGCCTTAATTGTGCAATTGACGCTAAGAGTATTTTGTAACGACCATGGCAGTCATGAAATTGGTCAGTTGATCGATCCAATCTTCAAGGAAGCGGCCAAAGTGGAAGGTTACCGATTTCTGCCCTCCCAGTCTAAACCAATTGTTATGAATACGAAGGGCGCCTCTGCTGCAGGTAAAAGCACAATTCGCCCACAGCAAAGGTTGCTCGCTGAACGGATGGGCATTCCATGGGAGGATTTTGCCCTTATCAGTCCTGATTACTGGCGCAAACATCTACTCAAATATGACAGTCTTGGTGATGATTATAAATATGCAGCCATGTTAACTGGACGCGAGCTTGAGTTTGTTGACAAGAAGCTTGATCGATATATGGCGCAAAAGGCGATTAACAAAACGGTCCCGCATCTCCTGATTGACCGGTTTCGCTTTGACAGTTTTAAGACCGATGCAGAAGGTGATTATAAAAGCACTCTTCTCAGCCGTTTCGGTTCAACTGTATTTTTGTTTTTTGCAATCACGCCGCCGCCCGCAACTGTTGAACGTGCATGGCAGCGCGGCCTAACAACACAGCGCTACAAGGCTGTGGATGATCTGCTTTATCACAATGTTGAGGCTTTTACAGGTATTCCAGAGCTGTTTTTTTCGTGGATGTCGATTACTGATAAAGACATCTATTTCGAATTCTTAGATAATGATGTGCCACTCGGAAAACTACCAAAGACCATTGCCTTTGGAAGGAACGGATCAATGACTGTCCTTGACCCCGTCGCCCTGTCTAACATTGATCGCTTTAAAGAGGTCAATCTTGCTGCAACCCATCCCGAAGATGTATTGAAGTCGGACTGGACGCCAACCTATCAATTTCTTAAGCAATGTACTAAAGAGTTACCCCGGTTAGAATTCGCAGATCAACGTAATGGGCAAATTTATGGCAAGATTACAAAAGCACAATGGAAATATAAAAGCACAGCGCAAATGCCCAAAGACAAGAGCATCGCAAACTGTCTTTCTGCACTCGGATGGGATGGTCTGCCGGATGATCAGCATTCTGCCAACAACCAGATTGATATTAATGAAGTAAAGCGTGTGACACTTGGTGAGTGGGGTACATCGGCCTGCGGCGACAAATAAATTAGAGTTACACCATGGCCAGGCAAATAAAAAATCATTTAGAATTTAGGGTTTTGTTTTTTGCAGTCAGGGCTGGCTCAGGTTTGGTCACGAGCCAAAAAAGAAATAATCCAAGGGAAAGAGAACAAAGCCCTGCTTTTTTATCCAACGACAAAAAGAGATGAGGTGCTGATGTCGTATTTTCTATCTTTCCCAGTCCAAATATTGGTTTAGTTTGGAGAAGGGACACTGATCAATGCGGGAGGCCGGTTTTGACCGTGGAAAAGAAAAAAAGCGATTTAGCAAAAGAACCGGGTGTTCGCACCAAGCTTTTTATTGCTGATGAGACAATTGGCCTTGGCAAGATAGATTTGTTGGAGAGGCTTGGAGAGGCTGGATCCATTAGTGCTGCGGCTCGCCAAATGGGGATGAGTTACAAACGTGCATGGTTTCTTCTTAACTCGATGCAAAGTGGATTTCGTGAACCATTGTTTGTGGTCAAACGGGGAGGATCACACAGGGGCGGTACCACGTTAACTCCACTTGGGGCGGACTTGATTCGGCGTTACAGATCGCATTCTGATTTAGTTGATGCGCAGTCTAACGAAATTCTGGCATGGATGCGCTCCGTCCAGTTTGAAAGGTAAGAACCCTAAAATTTGACCCCCGGAAATTATACAAAATGAGTGCTTAGGACTTTGTTTACTTTCCTTACTGCAATTAATAATCATTATTTGTAAGTTAATTTTGTTTACTTTTTTTAAGTTTAAGCGGGTCACATGATTGCGTGGCTCAAATCTGCGTGTTAGCTTTTCTCCAAATTGATGTGATGTCGCGATTGAGAGTTGTCTTAACAAAACAGGCTCACCGTCCTGTCCCAGTATATGTTCAATTAGTGTAGGATTTTGTCGTAATGAAATTCCCACCATGGCACCAGCGGCCTGACGATTTTGATCCGGCCCAGCATCGCGAAGGTGTGCTCGATAGCCAGTCCTTTTTGCGTGTTGCCGATCAATTTATTTCACTAGCTAATCAGCGAAACAAAAAAATTGAATCGACTGAACTGCAGATGGTTATGCTCTATGCCGCAGCTCGTTATGCTGCGCATGTTGGAAAAAATGTTATCGAAGTATCGGACCATGAAGAATTTGTCCAACACATGGTTGCGCAATATACGGATATGCTTCGCGAAAATATGGCAGATCCTACGGTGTAAACAGAACGGGTCTTTGTTTTGCGTTTGGTTATTTTTATTGGAATTATTAGTGTATTTTTTGCTGCGATTGGCAATATATCAAACTCGTTTGCCAGCGACATTGCCGCGGTAGACCGAGGACGCGACATTGTGCGGCAGCATTGTACCCGATGCCATGTGGTGCCTGACATGAATCCATACGGTGGCATTGGTTCTACGCCCTCATTTGCGGCAATGAAGTGGCTTGAAGATTGGGCGCGACGTTTTGAAATTTTTTATATCCTGCCGCCTCACCCCTCTTTGGTACGGATTGAGGGTGTTAGCGAAGAGAGAAGTGCAAACTTGCCAGCTTTTAACAAGGAGATCATTCTGAAACTTGAAGATATTGATGATATCTTAGAATTCGTAAAAACGTTGAAGACACCGAAATAGGTTTATAAACATAATCCTTTTATTTGTAGCGATCTCTTGTCGGGAGATCGTAGCTTCCGGTTCTAGACGTTCGAGGTGGAAGAATTTCTAGGTTTTATTACTTTTAAAAAATTTATCGAAAAGGATGGATTAAAAGATGGAATCAAAGACAGAGATGAATGCCACTCAAATGGCAATGCGAAAATTTTTAAAACAACTAGGTGTCACAGCGCATCAGGAGTTAGCTGATGCGCTTGCTAAAGCGGTGGCAGATGGCAAACTTCAACCTGGTGCCTCAGTGCCGGTAACAGCGCGCATCGAGGTTGCTGATTTGGCCTTTACTCATGATGTGACAGCAAATCTGGTAGCCCCTGAATAAATGACCGCGCTTAGTGAAGAACTGATCTTGGCCGCATTGGCTTCTGTTCAAGATCCCTCGCAAGGGCGGGATATAGTTGCTCTTGGCATGGTGAGTGGGTTGCAGATTAAAGATAGCAATATTAGCTTTGCACTAGCTGTTCCGGCTCATCGCGGGCCGGCCATGGAACCGGTGCGCCGAGCGGCGGAAAAGGCAGCACTTGCGATTGATGGTGTAACCAGTGCTACCGTGGTGGTAACTGCCCATTCTGGCGGCAATCTGAGGATTGGTAATGATGAACTCGAGACTCAAGTTGATGAAGGTACGGTCACTGAGAAAGTCCTAGAAAGTAAGGTGCGCCGATTTGTTGCTGTAGCATCGGGCAAGGGCGGTGTCGGTAAATCTACCACTGCAGTTAATTTGGCTATTGCGCTGCAGCTTGCTGGTTTGCAGGTGGGTCTGCTGGATGCAGATGTTTATGGCCCATCTCAGCCACGAATGCTTGGTGTCAGCGGTCGGCCGGCAGCAGCTGGTGGTGATATGGTTAAACCGCTGGAAAATTATGGTATCCAGCTCATGTCGATGGGGCTCTTGGTTCCCGATGATACGGCGATGATTTGGCGGGGGCCAATGGTGCAATCTGCTCTGACGCAGATGTTAGACTCGGTCGCTTGGGGCGTGCTTGATGTGATCATAATTGACTTGCCACCAGGTACTGGTGACATTCAAATATCGCTGGCACAACAGGTGAGTCTCGCTGGTGCGGTTATTGTTTCAACACCGCAAGATATTGCCCTTCTTGATGTTGTTAAGGCACTTACAATGTTTGAAAAAGCAGAGGTTCCAGTATTGGGTATGGTTCAAAATATGGCACACTGGCAGTGTCCAGATTGTGGCCGTAAGGACTATATTTTTGGTGATGGTGGTGCTGCGCGAGAGGCAGAAAAACGGGGCATTGAATTACTGGGCGAGATCCCTCTTTCAATGGCAGTTAGGACTGGATCAGACTCGGGCACACCCATCGTTGTGGCTGAACCGCATTCAGAACAGGCCAAGACATATCGGACCATTGCAAAACGGTTGATTGAGGTGGCAAAACTCCGCAGTGAGGAAAGCGAATGACATTATATTATGAAGATGATCCAGCGGATGACTCTACTCCGCCGCAATTGCCACCGCTACTCAGTGCTGTGGCCGTACCAGATGGTCAAGATGTCCTCTCAAAAGCTGTAGCGCTTGCTGCTAATAGCGAGGTGGGAACAGTCTTCTACTCTGAAAATACAGAACGAATGGAAATTGCTGTTCGCCTGGCCCCTGAAGTGCCAACGAGGCAGGCTGGACAAATGCTGTTTGCTTTGATGATTGGACTGGGGGATTCGATTGGTGCATTGGCACCGCCCGAAGTTGCTGTAACTTATCAATTGCCTGGTTATGTGATGTTGAATCGTGGGCGCGCTGGATTAGTCCGACTTGTGATTGACCCAGCTGCGGGCACCAATGACGTGCCAGATTGGATGATCGCTAGCGCTGTAGTGCGTCTTGCCGCAAGCGAGCATGATCACAAAAAATGGTCAGAGAGTGCAGGGGTTGAACAAACTACGATGAAAGAAGAGGGTGGCGGATTTATTTCGCGCACACGATTGATCGAATCGAGCTGCCGACATTTTCTGGTGTGGGTAAATCGTTGGCAGGATGATGGGTTTCGTCCACTTCATGACAGCTGGATGCAGCGCCTTGAAGCATCTGCCCCTATTGATTTTGAAGGTAGTCAGCAAGTGGAATGGGTGGGCCTAGATGAGGAAGGTGGCGCATTGCTTAAGCTGGATGGGAAGCCAATGTCAGTTATGCCGCACGAACTAGAAATAGTATGTGGCTCGCCCGTTCTACCCTAGGGCCTAACGAACGTTTTTCAAGAGTGAGGGTGATTTATTGATGAAGCTAGCACGCACAATTCGATTTGATCCTTCTGATCTAAACGTGTTTCCACGAGCGGCTGATGAGGGTGAATGGGCACTTGTTGGCACGTTTTGCTTTGCCAGTCTTAATGAAGCGGATCTTACGGGCAAAGTCAAACAGGCCTTTAGCAATGGGTTTTTGGGATTGCAATCGATGGGGTTTTCAACCCTTGTCAGTGTTGTGAAGTTAAAAGCTGGTGACCTTGAAAAGATTGAATCCCGTTTATGTGAGATTTTCCTGACCGAATTTGGCGCCCCAGATGAGGCTTCCGCGATGACTGCTGTTAAGCAAGAAATTGCTTTCATGGTAGAACTTTGCAGTGAGCACAAAACAGGGACCTTGTTAGCGGTTCAGCGAAGTTTAGACGATGGTGGCATCCAAGAGTCTTTTCGGAGCCTGCCTAAACCGGATTCATGTGCGGAGCAAAAAATATGGACTGTAGTTGATGATAATAGTCCGGCCGATATAAATGTAACTGAGGTTACCTCAATCAACGTTGAGAAATGAGGTCCCCTAGCGGGCTTGATGGAGTTTAAGTAACAAATGGATAACGACTTTTGGTTAACATCAGGGTGGCACTTGTTGGCGCGCGATGATCATGGACACATGGTTCCGAATGCTGATTTTATGAGGGCCTATTTCATGCGAGATGAAGTAGCCCCAGAAGATGGGTCATGCCCGGCGGAACTAGCGCTTCATAAACGGTTGATTGATGATCCATTCACTGCTGTTATGCCAACAGATTTGTTTGAAATTGCCGACAAAGATGTTGTGCATAATTACCAAGCTGTTTTGAATTTCCGAAATTTTCTGGCAGGGCATCCCACCTTGGAGTCAGCTTTTATGGCGATGGCACGTGATATGCCAGCTAAAATTCCACCATTGTTTTTCGAACAAGTTGCACAAATCATCCTTCGCAATATTCTTGATGGAGAAACTGATCCAATACAAGTGAGAGCGGCTGAAATGCTGTTCCGTAATCAGGTTGTCACTCTTGATGATGGTCGGATCATGGTGGCGGATCATGCAACAGTTCAATTGCAGGTTGGTGTGCAAAAAGCCGTTGAGCCAACAAAAGCGTCTGACGAGGTTCAGATTGATATTCTAGCCACTGAAACGGCTGATGAATATTGGTCGCGTTCGGATATGTTTAACACATCGGTTGATATTGCCTATACCCAGCCTGCATTAGACGGCCTTGCTCGGGTCCTGGAAAAATGGATTGCGCATTTCCTTCCGTTATCGCCACGTATTACACCAATGGTTAAAATCGAGGATGAAGCGTGGTCATGGCATATTGGTCTTGATGCTGAAGCAACCAAGATTTTGAATGATCTCTATCGCGGAAATGATGTCGAAGATAATCGCTTGAGGCGTATTTTGTGCTTGTTCAAGCTTGAAACTGACACCGGCTTTGTTTCAGAAATGCAGCAAAAACCGGTCTATCTAGGATTGGCAATGGATGCAACTGGCGTGATCCGAATGAAACCACAGAATGTATTGGTAAATCTTCCACTGACTGAGCCTTCGTAAATACGATATTCTTCAGAGCTCAAAAAAGCCGTCACTTCGTAAAGCTGCTTTTTTACGCAATAGCGTTTTTGTTAGTTTAGATAATCGTCAGTTGTGCGCGGTTTTGGGCGGTCACGAATATCCATTGTTTTGTCATTTTGTTCAAACATAGCTTCGACCCGGCAATCTTCACACATTTTTAACATGTTGGTTCGAGCACTTTGTTGAAACATGCTGTGATTTGCAACTTTATTAATAACGCGTTCTATTGACTTTGAGCTGCCAAAAGGCTTGCCGCAGGCGGTACATTCAAATGGTGTGTCCTCGACGATTAGTTCGGCGGCCATGGCGCTGTCTGCAAGGTTGAACTGTGGCGCCAGTGAAATCACTTTTTCAGGGCAGGTGGCTACACAGATGCCGCATTGTAAGCAGGCATCTTCGCGGAAAAGTAGTTGCGGGGCATCGGGATTGTCTTGTAATGCACCAGCTGGACAAGCGCTTACGCAGGACATACAGACGGTGCAATTATCGGTATCGATTTCCACACGGCCATATGGTGCTCCCCCGGGGAGTTTAATGGCTGACTCTTCTGTACCATTTACGCTCGCAAGGCCGCGCATGGCCAAACGGGTCATAGAACGCGGCGCACCAATCGGGCTGAATGGAGCAGCGCCAAACTTGCTAGTACATTTGCTATTCCACAAAATGTCGCTAACGGCGTCAGGATCGACTTTATCAATGAGGATAATGCGATTATCGGCGTCAGCGTTCACGCCGGCAAGCATTGCCCTCGCCAGTTTTACCTGATCGATAAGCGGGGAATTTTCTATGTCCTTGGATGGATTCAATAGCACAAATACTTGATGATAGCCAAGAGCAACTGCAGCTACCATCGCATCATGTCCGGCCCGGCCCATAGCATGCATGGACACCGGTAGCATATTGGCGGGCAGGCCCCGTCCATAGCGGGCGATTGTCTCGATCATTTCTATTCCATATGTACCATCATGCAGCAGCAAAACCGGCGTTTTTCCGCCAGCTTCCTGGTAATGGTTGAGAAGATTTGCCATGTTACTGAAGAGGTGATCAGCAGGAGGATAAGCGGTTTGGGCGGCCCCTGATGGGCACACGGCACCACACAGGCCACAACCTCCACATATTGCCGGGTCGATATTAACGTGATCGCCAAGACTTTGGATTGCTCCTGCTGGAC
>CACEJY010000029.1 GCA_902559985.1 uncultured SAR116 cluster alpha proteobacterium
AAAGCAATTGCATTAATGGCTAACCTATTTGGCCACAAAATTCATGATCTACCATATTTTGGCTTTGCGATGTTTGATATTCTGGGCACACGCCAGCTAATTGCCCGATCCGGTTATAGCAAGCAGGGTGGTTTTGAAATTTACCTTCAAGGCGGCCACCTTGGCACGGCTCTTTGGGACATGATCTGGGAGGAAGGCCAAAAGTATAACATAGCCCCCGGTTGTCCTAATCTGATTGAACGAATTGAAGGCGGGTTGATGTCGTATGGCAATGAATTCACTCGCGCTAATAATCCCCTCGAATGCGGTTTTGGCCCGCTATGCCATCTTGGCAGTGAGATTGATTACATTGGCAAAACAGCACTGCAGCGTATTGCCAACATTGGTCCTACCCAGCGGCTTAGTGGGGTTCGATTTGGTGGTGGTAAGGCGCCACCCTGCGGCAAACCATTTCCATTAACAACCCTTGACGGCGAGGAAGTTGGGCAGATTACATCAGGAATTTTTTCACCACGTTTTGACTGTAATATCGGTCTTTCAATGATCGCACGATCCCATTGGGACATTGGCACCTCACTGATGGTTCATACGCCTGATGGAATAGCCCGTAAAGCATCGGTAGCGGCATTACCATTTACCAATGATGGTTAACAAATTAGCCAAAACCTCCAAGCGGCGGTATAAATAAGCGCCGTCTCTAGAAGCACACCTGTCTTACTCTACGTTTGCTATGATCACAGGTTAGAGCCCCTTACTCATAGGCCGTCCTTTTGAGTTGTTGTCATGAACTGTGAATGCCATGACGGCAAGAAGTGTAATTGTTCCGCCAACAAGTTCATAATTAGTGATTGGTTCACCTAAGAACACCCAAGGCCAAATTGGACCGAGGACGCTCTCTATCAGCACTAACAAGCTCACCTCTCCAGCAGGGATGTAACCAGTCCCTGTTGTTACTAAAGCTATTCCGATTCCAATAGTGAAAGCGCCCATAAATAATATTATCAAAATATCCGAATGGCTGATTGCTAAATCGCCATCAAAAATAAGCGCAGTGAAACCCCCAAGCAGGATGCTAAAAACTCCAGCCATGAAAGTGCCACCTAACACGTCTATTTTCCGGCTACGCCTTGCCACCACCAACATAACAGCAAAGCAAAATGCGGATATAAACGCACAGATATTGCCAAGTGAATAACCGAGGTTAGCGCCATCATAAACCATTAAGCCGACACCAAAGGTTGCAACAGTCATGGTTGGCCATGTCACCAAGCGTGGTATTTCCCCAATCCACCTCCACGCAATAACTGCCGCAAGAAAGGGAGCAACGGTGATAATCAGCAAAGTTGATGCGACCGAACTTAACAGCATGGCAAAAATATATGTCGTAAAAGCAGCCGCAAGCCACCCACCCATCAAGAGGTCATGCTTGTCAATTGATTTGAAAAAGGTTAGCGGGTTAGTTTTGCGCCGGATACAAATTACCATAAGCACAATCAATGTAAGGCTGATTGATCGATAGAATAAAATTTGAAAACCAGTTGCGTCATCGAGTAATCGGATCAACACTCCGACGAAGCTCATCAATGAGGCCCCGCAAAGGACCAATATTGTGGCAATAGGTTTTGTCATTTTTGCTCTGTGATTCTAAAAACGGAATTATCACTTGGTTGTGAATCGGGAGGGTAACCGAAACGCACAAAAGAAAGCTAGGCAATTTCTCACACTGCCTGATTGTTATGCCCAGTGAATAATGTCAAAGGACTATTGCAGCATCAAATGCTGGAAAAAAATATATAAATTTCTAATCAAGGATGCGCACTAAATCGAGCAAACGTCCTCTCAAAACTAGAAGTTTGGCCTTTAAAGCCTCGTTTTCTACCTCCAAATTTTTGATGTAGTCTGATGTTTCAGGCGATATAGGTAATGCTGCGCTATCATGGCCAGCATCTCCAAATGCAAGATCATTTTTGCACGCATTATATACCGTGATTTCAGCCACACTATTGCCAGTTAAGATGCATTTATGCGCCATAGCTGACTGGTTAAACTGGGTAAAAATTATAACAATTAGCAGACTGCGTATCATTCGCTGATGTCCTCAAGAACTCGTGAAAAATAAATAATATTTGCAAGTAAGTGGTGCCCCTGACTTATTTTTACGTGCGTCTCCAACAAACTCCGCCAGAAAATGCAAGCTTCCAATTTTATCAATTTGCATTAGCATGAACGATATCTGTTGGCCGAACAAGCCTATCAAACAACGACAGAAGTGAATGTTGGCATGACAAATATTTCTACTGAGCCCTATTGGTGGGCTGCCGCACCACCCCAGGACTTTGAAATGGACAGCTGGCCAACGCGTGCTGATGTCGTAATTATTGGTGGGGGTTACACTGGATTTGGAGCCGCAATACCACTGGCGAGAGCTGGACTTGATGTTGTTATTCTTGAACGCGATCAGATTGGATCAGGGGCTTCAACGCGTAACGGAGGCATAACAAGCGGTAATCTCCGTGTTTCACTCGATAAACTCACCAAAAAATTTGGTAAGGAAAAAGCAACAGCCTTCTACCGCGAAGGAAAAATCGCGCGTGAAGACCTTTTTGATTTCATAAAGACAGAAAAAATTGAGTGTGACTTGCAAAATTGTGGGCGAATGGTTGGTGCCTTACGCCCGGATTCATTTGAGAGCATGAAGCGCGACGCCGAAAAGCTCAATGTATTGCTTAATATCAATACCAAAGTTTGCGAGCGATCGGACTTACCCGATTATATTGACACATCGCGCTATTGCGGAGGTATTTTGCGGAATGACATCGGCGGAATCCATCCAGCAAAACTGTTAACCGGCATGTGCAAGATTGCGCTAGCCGAGGCGGTCAAGATTTCAACCAAAACCAGAGTACTTTCAGTTAGCAAGACAAATCAAACGTCAACAACATCGGATTTCCGCGTCGAAACCAGTCGAGGGATAATCAGTGCCGGTCACGTTATCAGTGCCACAAATGCTTATACTGATAAAGGACAGCCTTGGCTGCGCCGCCGTTTAGTGCCAGTAATTTCTGAAATGATCGCAACCGAAGAACTCGGTGAAAACATGGTGCGAAGCTTGATGCCGGGGTTAAACATGTATAGCGAAGCGCTAGAGCTTGGACATTATTACCGGCCATCACCTGATGGTAAAAGAATTCTATTAGGGGGCCGCCGAATGAGCCCAGACCCAGCCAAGGCGCGCGATCGTCTGATTAGTGGTCTGGCTTCAATTTTTCCACAACTTTCCAGTGTTTCTATTTCAAATCATTGGTTTGGCTTTGTGGCTTTCCCGTTTGACCAGTTACCAAAGCTGGCCGTGCATGACGGGGTTATTTACCCAAGTGGCTTTTGCGGTTCGGGAACCGTATGGGCTCGCTGGTTGGGACAAAAAGCAGCACATATGGTACTTGATGATCTGCAGGACAGTGTCTTCCAGGGCGTGCCATTCCGCACAATGCCATTTTATTCCGGCGATCCATGGTTCTTACCATTGGCCATGAATTTTTATGCGATTCGGGATAAGTTCAAAACAACAACAAAATAACCGTTCTCAAGAAAACCCAGGTTATGACAGCTTTGAAAAACGTTGCGGCGCAAATGGTGAGATATCAACCCGTGGCTGGCGGGCCATAACAAGATCAGCGAGCACCTCACCAACTCCCGGGCCAAGCTGAAACCCATGCGCAGAAAAGCCAAATCCGTGAATAATTCCCGGTTGGCTACCCCTTCCAATAAAGGGTAGATTATCAGCAGTATAACCCTCAATTCCAGCCCATGCCCGCAGAATCGAAACATCGCGCAAATGCGAGAAAACCCGACCTGCTGTCATCACAAATTTGCTAAGTCCAACAGGGGTAAGCTGAGTTTTATTTTGGTCTGGATCTGCCACACCCCGCATACCACCACCAATTACCATTGAACCGTTATCAAGTTGTTTAAGTGACAATGTGCCTCCCATAACCCCAATAACCGCATCAAGAAACAGAGGTTGTCGATCGGTAACAACTAGCATTGGGGCATGCGCCTCAACCGGCATGTCATCACCAACCATTTTTGCAATCTGCGCACCCCAAGCACCGGCGCAATTGACTACATTATCTGCCTCCAGCTTGCCAACATTAGTCGTGACCTGCCAATGGTCACCAACATAATCCACTGACTGCACGCTAACTGGTGTCCGGAATTCAGCACCAAGCTTAACCGCCTGCTCATAAAAAGCACGAGTAATCCTCCATGGCAAAGCCCAACCATCGCCCTCGACGAGCACACCTCCGATAATGGATTTGGTCAAATGCGGAATACGCCGATGAAGCTGTTCAGGTTCCACCCATTTTTCATGCTTAAATCCGGCTTTTTCCAACTGCTGTATACGACTCCCAGCAAGGTTAGCACCTGCATCATCAAGCGCCACCTTGACATAGAATTGTTGATGAAACCCATCCTCAATATCAAGCAATTGGTTAATCTGGTGCCACCAATCCATCGCCACAAGTGACAACGGTATTTCATTAATGTCACGTCCGAGACGTCTGACTCCGCCAGCATTCACCCCCGACGCGTGGCGCCCAACGTGGTCCTTGTCGAGCACAATGACCGACTGGCCCCTCTGGCTAAGAAAAAAGGCCGTTGCACAGCCCTGAATGCCAGCACCTATTATAACTACCGGCCTTGTTGGGGCTGCCGTGTTCCTTCTAACACTAACTGTGGCGTCATTTATTGTGGCCATGCGCCCTCTAAACTGGCAAGTTCGGCCAACGTAATTGGCTTTACCGGCGGGCGTATGCGGTAATAGCCAATTGCTGCCATTGATTGGCCAGTATGATCGGCGATCATTTCTTGGACCATCAACCCACAAGTGCGACCCTGACAACGCCCCATACCAGCGCGGCTAAAAGCCTTTAGCTGGTTTGGTCCTGTCGCACCACTGCCGAGGGCACCGTTAATATCCGCCTTGGTAACAGCCTCACACCTACAGATAATTGTTTCATCATTTTGGGGAATTCGGAATTGGACTTCTGGTAGGTAAAGGCGGTCAAGAAATGGCCTTATACTCAAGAAATGTAAATGACGTAATTTATAATAGAGCTGTGCCATAAGTCTTGGTTTTCCATGCCGCGCTACAATTGCACTTGCGCTTAATTGACCAGTAATTGCCGCAGCCTTGGCACCGCCAACCCCGCTGCCATCTCCCGCTATATAAATCTGTTCGTCCGATGATTTGCCGGTTGCATCAGTTACGGGCGCCCAGTAGTGCGCTTTTTGATCCCAGCGATGTTCTAAGCCAGTCGCCATTGACAGATTAATATTAGGAATAACGCCCTGATGCAAAAACACATGCTTTGCCGGCAAATCAATTCTTTCACCTGACGAAGTTGTGTAGGACAGCCCCTCTACCTGAGACCGGCCGGCAATCTCAACCTCCTCAACATTTGTGATTACATCCACTTTTTGGCGGATTTCACGAAGCCATTTCTGCCCCATTGCCAGCATATCAGGTTGCAGGAACGCCAATGGCGCAAACGGCAGCGCAGACAGCCATTGAGATCTTCCAGTGGTGTCAAGAACGGCACGAACAGATAAGCCCGCCTTGATATACTGCCAAACGGTTAGATATAGCAGAGGGCCAGACCCCACAAAAACCGCATCATCAGCGCCAAGAGCTGCCTGCTTGAGCAGTGTCTGCGCTCCACCAACACTCATCACACCAGGAAGTGTCCATCCTTTAACCGGCATTGCTCGTTCAATTGCCCCAGTTGCAATGATAATATAATCAGCAGTGATTAATTTGGCTTCGCCGCGCGAAACAAGGGCTATTTCATGACTACTGGTAATTTGCCAAACCGCGCAATCAGTCCAATAATTTGCCCCACATGCAGCAAAATCATTAGATAGTTTTGTCCCAGCATAATAGCTATCGCCAAGATAGGTTGGGGACAACGAATGATTAGCTCTCAGGTTACGGTATACCTGACCCCCGCTATCTTTCTGATCGTCAATAACAATGGTGTGAAGGCCGGCCTTTGTAGTTGTACATGCGGCCGCCATACCAGCGGGACCAGCACCAATGATGGCAACTTGGAAATGTTGATCGGTCATCGGCCTATCCCTCGTATTCGCCATCTAAATCTGGGGCTTGCTGCCGCCGAATTTGCATACCATCACGTATTATAGCCTGGCAGGCTTGTTGATTGGGTCTACCATCAATTTCAACAAGGCACTCAAAACAGACACCCATCATGCAATAAGGCCCGCGCACGTCATGTTTTTTGGCTGTCCGGAATTGAATTTTGTCCGCCTTCAAAAGCGCGGCGGCAACATTATCGCCATCAATGGCCGTTATAATTTCATCCTCAAACTGGAATTCAACGGGCTTGCCAGTCTTTGTCATGACAGACCTAAACATCAAATCGCCTCTGGGAAAATCCATCAAGCTCCTGTCCTAATTCACCCTCTGCAATATAGCCTGCTAGGTCAAACGCATGTGCGGCCGATAATGTTACGCCACTATGGCATGATATCGCAAATGCCCCCGACATTGTTTCAGACTGGTCATAAATAGGGTAACCGTCTTTAGACATAACCCGAAGTGCCGCCCAGCTACGAACAACACCAACATCAGCGAGCGCTGGCAAGGTAGCCAATGCCCGATCGGCGATGCCGCTCACTACGGTAGGGGACACGCTGGTATCAAATCCACAATCCTCGTGGCTGTCACCGATCATCAACCCGCCCTCGTCAGTTTGTCGTAAAAGTAATGTGGGTAGAGACAATTGCTGGTCTAGTTTCTCGGTAATAACAATTTGTCCCTTTTGCGGTGTTACGGATTGCTCCAAACCGACCATCGGCGCAAGTCCGGCATTGGCAAGGCCAGCTGCCAGAACTAACCGCTGGCATTCAAAGTTACCCTTTGGGGTAGAAACATTTATGGTGCTGCCATTTTTACGAATGTCAGACACCGGCGAATTTGAGAGGCAAACACCACCATTGCGGATTAATCCAGTTTGAAGCGCACGCATTAAATAAAGTGGGTTTACATGTCCATCATGCGCACAATACGCCGCTCCTACAACCCGTGGCCCTATACCCGGCATAATCTCCTTCACCGCAGCACGGTCAAGCATCTCGAAATGAAAACGGCCATTCTGATGCACACGAAGGTACTCAAGCTTATCGAAACGCTGTTGCATTTCAGCCTCACTAAGACAAATGCTAAGGCCACCATTTTGATGCAGGCCCAGCTTGGGTCCATCAATATCCTGTAATTCATCAGCCAGATTTGGCCACAGCTCAGACGATCGCATTGTCCAATCAGCATAGGAAGGAAAATAGGCGCCTTTGCCCTGAACCCATACTAGTCCAAAATTACCACGCGCCGCCCGAATGGCGGTATCTTCCGCATCCAACAATAAGACTGACAAACCAAGCCGTGACAACCCATAACCAATGGAAAGGCCGATCAACCCCCCGCCGGCAATAATGGCATCAAAATTTGACTTTGCTGACTGGGTCATTGGAATCGCTCGATACTATATGGCAGTAAAGTCTCACAGTTAGCAGCCCTCGTGATATAATCGGCTATGACCTCACTGGTACCAGGCCCCATGCCAAGCCCGTAATGGGAATGCCCGAAAGCAGCAACAATATTCTTCAAACCAGGAATTTCACCGAGGCATGGGAGGCTATCAGGAAAACTGGGACGTGACCCCATCCACTCCTCCGGATTAGTGATGTTTAACCTAGGAAAAAGCTTCTTGGCCTGCTGCGCAAACCGATGAGCACGAACATAATTTGGGGCCGCATCAATACCAGCAAACTCAGCCGTACCCGCAACCCTAACGCCCGCTTTCATCAAACTAGCTACATATTTCTGCTCGGCATCCATAACTGAATTATTGATGGTAATGCCAGGATTACGCAGCACCAGATGATATCCACGTTCAGCCTCAAGCGGCAGCTTAATGCCAAATCTTTTCAACAACTGACACGACCAAACTCCTGCCGCCAGAACAATTTTTTCGGCCCTATAGTCACCCTGATCCGTCACCAACTGGCAGCCCTCTCCCTGATCGGGGTTGATCTCCTGCACCTTCGTTTGGAGATGGCAGGCCCCTTTAGCCAAAGCTTTTTCAGCCAATGCAATGCCGATACCAGCGGGGTCACTTGCTCGTCCCTGCTGTTTGATAAGTATGGCTGCCTGATATTGATCGGCAATTTCGGGCTCAATTTCCTTCAAGGCCGCCTTGTCAATTAGCTCGATTGGCACTTGGCGTGCTTGTCGCAACTGCCATCCCAAATGGTCTAGTGATGCTGATTTTGAACTCCGGTACACATGGACATACATGGAATCACGAACGAGGTTTTCCTTACCCGTTCCATCGAGCCGCTTTTTATAGGCAGCGACACTGCCTTTACTTAGACGAAACATAGCATTTGCAACGGGGTCAATGCGTTGTGAGCGGCCCGCCGCAAGGAACCGTAGAACCCATGGTAACAGTTTTGGCATATAGCTTGGGCGAATTGAAACTGGCCCATCCGGGTCAATCAACCAGCCTGGAACCTGCTTCCACAAGCCCGGCATTGATTGCGGAACACATGTCCAAGGCGAAATAACACCAGCATTACCATAGCTGGTCTTGCTGCAAACAGGTGCTGGGTCAAAGATAGTAACCTTCAGGCCACGTTCAGCAAGTTCGAGTGCCGTGCAAACACCAATGATCCCTGCACCAACAACAGCAACATCAATTGTGGGTTTTGGCTGTATCATTTTTTGACCCCAATTTCATGTCGGTCAGACCGCGTTGATGGCGCTGAAATCACCAAAAACCGGATTTCATTGGAGCTCTCATTGGCAATGGCATGGTCAGTTCCCGGTTGAATATGCAAGCCTATACCTTGGACAAGAGCTATATTTTGGCCATTAATTCTCATCAACGCAGTGCCCTCAAGGATGTAAAAACATTGAGTAGCTTTGTTGTGATGGTGGCGCTTTTCACTACAGCCAGGCGCCATAGTTTCTTCAACAACCAATAATCCATCAGTATCAACAAGGGGCCATCCAACGCCACCCTCACCCCATTTATAAGCTGTTTGAGTGCTGCGTGAAACTGGTTGCATCAAGTCTCCTTCGTCAGGTGACCTTTATTAAAATACCGCTCATAAATTTGATGTGCCAGTACAGGCGAAGCCAAAAGAAATGCATAAAGTATTGCAGTAGTATTGGGAGACACCAGAAGTAATCCCGCAATAGCAAACATGACACGGCTTGGGCCATTCATAAATGCAAGGAAGTACCCTGCAACTGAAGAGGACAACAAAAATACCCCAAGTGCACATGTAGTTGCAGTTTGAATAAATTCAGCCCAGGTGAAATAATCATCAAGAACGATTAACATTGCTGGTGAATAGACAAATACCATCGGCACCAGAAGTTTACCAATGCCAAGAGAAAACGCTGATAGGCCTGTCTTGAATGGGTTTGACCCAGCAATGCCAGCAGCCGCGTATGCAGACGCACACACCGGCGGAGTAATTTCTGAGATAACACCATAGTAAAGCACGAACAAATGTGATGCGAGTGGCGGAACACCAAGGTTACCAAGCGCCGGCTGTGCTACTGTCGCCAACATTATATAAAGCGCTGTGGTTGGCAATCCAGCACCCATAAAAATACAGGTAACCGCGATCATAATCAGAGATATGAATAAGGTGAGATCTTGCAAGTCAAAATCTGCCAGTGGAAACCAGGCGATCAATGGCAGAGTTGCTTCACCAAAATTAACTGCCACTTCAGTAACCATAAAACCCAGCCGAAATCCAAGGCCAGTTGTGTTTACGACTCCAACAACAATACCAATGGCAGAACAGACCGCGCCAACCGCAAGTGCGTATTTCACACCGGTTACACAGCCTTCCATAATATCGTTGATACCAATACGGTGCATTGGGTTCAAAAAGCCAACAACCAATGCTGTAGTAATCCCCCAGAAGGCCGCCATGTGAGGCGAGTAACCGCTGAATAAAACATAGATCAGCACCGCAAGTGGGATAGCTGTTGGCCATCCCCGTCTGATTACATCCCAAAGTTTTGGGATTTCCGAGGCCGGCATACCTTTCAGACCCAGGCGTTTTGCTTTAAAATGGACAATTGATATCACACCAACATAATGCATGGCGGCCGGAACCAATGCGGCTAGAATTATGGTAGTGTATGGAAGCTCGAGAAATTCGGCCATGACAAACGCCGCAGCACCCATGATTGGTGGGGTGATCTGTCCACCGGCGCTTGATGCCGCTTCGACACCTCCTGCCAGATGACCAGGATACCCCATCCGTTTCATGTTTGGAATTGTCAAAGACCCCGTAGAAACGGTATTAGCAATTGATGATCCTGAGATTGTTCCAAAAAAGGCCGATGACACCACGCTGACCTTGGCGAGGCCACCGGTATAGCGCCCCGCAGCAACGGTCGCAACATCAACAAAGAATTGTCCTAAGCCCATTCGTTGGGCAAGAATACCAAACAACACAAAATGAAACACCACGGTTGAAACGATCCACAGCGTCACCCCAAAAATTCCTTCTTCAGGGAAATACATACTATTGATAAACAAATCCCAGCTTACACCAGGATGCTTTAAAATTTGAAACGGCATATACATGCCAAATACGGCGTAAACTGTAAAAATACAAATAATGATCGGCACAATAATACCAAGGGTACGTCGAACGGCCTCAAGCAACACAACTACGAGTATAGTGCCAAACACGACATCAATTGTTGCAGGATTACCTTGACGCATTACCTGATCAGGTAGTTGAAACCGCCCACCTAGAAACTCAAAGTCAATCTCATACCAGGTGATGCCGACATAATAAGCAGACGCGACACCCGCAACAATAAAAAGCCAGTCCCAGATTGGTACATTTCCATAAATCCACCAACTATTTGGCCGCATTTTATTAATGTGTCTGCCTCGAAAAGCCGGAAATCCAATAAACACTAAAATCATGACTCCAGCCATGTGCGAGCCCATGTGCCAGTAATCAATGGGCACACCTATGCCTGCAGTGACATAATGATACGCAGCAAAAAGGATAGAAAAATAAAACGTAAATTTCACGAGGTACGGTCCAATGACACGAGTTTGAAGCCCGGAGTCATACTTTTTCTCTAACTCTTCAGCTTGCTTAATGTCGAGTTCAGCCATTACCGTGTCCCCGTTTATACGCATTTAAACGCTTAAAATGATAAAAAATAGTTGCAGAGGCATTCGTAGAAACGCCTCTGCAACTCACTAATGAGGGTTAATTATTTCATTAGTCCTTTTTCTTTGTAGAATTTAGCTGCACCTGGATGTACAGGAATCAAAACACCCTTGAGAGCTGTTTCCATTTGGATCGCCTTACCCTTTGAGTGGCCTTTATCGAGCAAACCACGGGTCTTCTTGCTCCATAGAGCCTTGGTAATTCCATAGATTAGATCTTCTGGCTGGTCAATTGATGTCACAAGCTGACCGTTGACCGCGACTGTTGCAACATCATAGCCGATTGTCTCATAAGTTCCGGCAGGAATCTTTGACTCAACATAGTAAGGAATGATTTTGTTAATTTCTTTGCGCTCTGAGGCTGAGAAATTGTAAAGCTCAAATCCTTTGGTTGATCCCAACTGAATGAGAGCAGCAAAAGGTGTACCACCGGCATAGAAAAAAGCATCGAGTTGGCCGTCAGCGAGACGCTGTGCGCTCTGCTTTAATCCCAATTCATTCTCTTTTACTGAAATACCGTAATGTTTAAGAATCATTTTCACAGAAACCTGAGTTCCTGAACCGGCTGATGCAACACCAACTCTTTTACCCTCGAGGTCTTTAAGACTATTGAGCTTACCGCCTTTTGGCAGCACAAGATGCATGTCTTCTGGATAGAGATTGGCAATGATCCGGACTTTATCTTTCTTGTCGCCTTTGAATTTTCCCGTGCCTTCATAACCTTGTGTAACGCTTTGAGCACCAGCAAGGCCAGCTTCAAGGTTGCCCGCCTGTACGGCGTTCATGTTAAACACAGATGCATTTGTTGAAACAGCAATAGCAACCAAGCCAGGCACACCGCAGGTTCCGCCCTTTTCACAAGAACGCGCTCCCGGTGGGCTGGAAATTGCATTTGCAATCAGGCCACCAATTGGAAAATATGTGCCACCGGCTCCACCAGTACCAATCCTAAAAAATTTCATATCTTGCGCTTGAGCTACGCCGCCCATCGCAAGCAATGAAACCAAAGCTGTTGCGAACAGCTTGCTTAAGTATTTCATGAGTTCCTCCACTTCAGTTTTATTAATTAGTGAAGCAGTTGCGACTAATTACCTACCGGCATTTTCTTCGCCAAACGCTTCGCCAAACAAATGAAGGAACGAGTGCCTGAGACCACAATGACACCAACGCAGTGTCACCATAGATCAGCCAATCCCCCATTTGCCAATCGTCGGGCTAACTTTAAACATTTCACCCAGACCAAAATTTAGCGCTTTAGCTTCCATTAATACAAATTATAAATTATTCTAATTCCATAAATAAAATTTATGGGCTATCTCAATATTTAGTTATAAAGACGAAAGAGAGCCATTCGAGGCAGGGCATGATTAGTTTGTGGCAAATGACAGTTATCCGCGAGATCATGAAAAGCGGATCTATTTCGGCAGCCGCCCGTGAATTAGGACGCACCCAGCCAGCCCTAAGCGCAACGGTCAAAGAACTAGAAAAAAATATGAATTATCCGATATTTAAGCGCGAAAAAGGCCGATTGATGCCAATGCCGGAAACATTTTTTCTTCTTGAAAAGGCCACTGAAATTTTGGATCAGGTTGACGAACTGCATCAACTATTGCAAGCCGGTGTCGAAGCAAGCCCAACAAAAATAACCCTGAGTTCAATGCCGGTTCTCTCCGAACATTTCTTACCTGGTGTAATCGCCAAATTTTCCAAAAACCATCCAAAAGCCGGATTTCAGGTTGCGGTTCAGAAATCACCTGAAGTAATTTCAAGTATAGAAGCGCAGCGATTCGATATTGGCCTTGCTGAGCGCGGGGAAGACACCGATTTAATCAAATGCCGGCGGTTCGACGTTGATTGCGTTTGCGCTTTACCGTCAGGAGATCCTTTATTGAGAAAATCTGTTATTGAACCTCATGATCTTGCTGGGCGATCATGTGCAAGTTTTCTTCCTGAGCATCATATTACCAAGGCGCTGAAAATGGCATTTGATAGTGCTGGTGTTCGTTTTGATCCGAAATTTCAAATGCAGAACGGAGCCGCACAGTATGAAATTATTTCATCAGGTGTTGCATTTAGCGTCTTTAGCCCGCTAACCGCTTGGATTCACCGTAAAATGTGGAAAGACAACAGATCTCTTGAGTTTCGGAGATTTTCTCCAAAAATCCCCTATCATTTTTCAATTATCACGCCAAAGCGGCGACCCTTGTCACGGGCGGCATTGGCTTTTGTCGAAGCCTTAGAAAGCGCTGTTAGGAAAACACTCAACGATACGCGGAAGCTCGTTGATGACGTTTCATATTGAGTGAGACGCCTCTCTTTCAGCGCTCTCACTTTCCAGAGGACTAAATTAGCTTTGGCTGGGCCTTGTTTCCAGAAGTTCTTGGTCTTTTTGAGGCATTTTTGCGGCTTCCGAGTTTCTGGTAAACTTCTCGAGCCATATCCTTGAAACAGTCTATTTTGCGAACGGCATAAATTTGTTCGCGAGCAGTCCGCATAGCTGTTGCATTATCAACAATGGGAAATGGGTAATCACGGCCACACTCAAAATTAAGAACCACAGCCTCAACCGGGGGCATTTCATGTGGCTGGTGAATCCATTCCTTAGGTAGTTCTGCTAGTTCTGGCACCCAGCGCCTAATAAACTGACCATCGGGGTCATGATCCAAGGATTGTTTGACCGGATTATAGATCCGAATTGCGTTTATACCTGTAACGCCAGACTGCATCTGGAACTGGCTGTAATGAATACCGGGCTCATAATCAGTAAAAAGCCTTGCGAGATGGGGAGCAGTAACCCGCCAATCAAGCCATAGATGATAACTGGCAAAACTGACAAGCATTGCGCGCATCCGAAAAGTGATCCAACCATGATGGATCAGCGACCGCATGCAGGCATCAATCATTGGATAGCCGGTTTTGCCCTCCATCCAAGCAACTAAGTGTGCATTGTTTGGGGGAATATTTCGAACCTTCTCGTATAGCGGGTGCATTGCTCTAAATTCAATATCGGGCTGGTCTTCGAGCTTCTGAACAAAGTGACAGCGCCATGCCAACCGTGAGGATACCGCTCTGCAGCCTCGCCGTTTAGCCGAGTTAACGGTCAACTTAGGGTTGGCCAAGTAATTGCGGATAGTGGTTTCTACTTCACGGGATGATATCACTCCCCATGCCAAATGGGGTGACAGGCGCATCGAACTGTCTGGGCCATTTGATGGGGACGCTAGGTCTCTAATATAGTGCTGGCTGCGTTCAATCAGAAATGACTCCAAAAGGGCAATTGCTTCCCTACGCCCACCCTTCTGCGTCCTACCAGGTTGTCCCTCTACTGCTGAGGGCACGGGCGGCCCAAACAAGGGATCATCCTTGCTAGGCAACATATCTGAAATTCTCGCTAATGATGAAGGTGTCAATAAATCTGACAAGTAATCCGGGCGTGGCCAACGATCTTCTCGCATGCGTTGCATCCTAATACCAGCCCACTCATTGCGGTTTTTCAGGCGCCGCACAACGCCATTTGTTGGTGACTCACAAAACCGAATATTCTCGCTTTGACAATAGTCAATGACCGCACGGTCCCGCGCATGACTCCACGCATCGCCAGTTTCCTCATGCGCATAAATGGCGTCGATTTCAAATCCACCTGCGAGAACCCGAAGAACATCTATTACCTCACCAATGCGGATAATTAACCCCTGACCAAGGGCTCTCAAGTCAGCATCAAGTTCGGTCAAACAATCGTGCACAAAACACCATTGCCGACGTGATGATGTTGGCAACTGCCAATAATCCGGCTCGACAACAAATAGGGGAAGAACCGCTGCGCCATCCCGCGCCGCGTTATAGAGCGGCGCATGATCGGATATTCGTAAATCACGCTTGAACCAGACAATGTTAACTTTTTTCTTCATTGCAAAATTTTAACACTTCTGAATTCAGACTTTCAAACGATCTCGCAACCACGCGGCATTAAGCCGCCCCCATGGAGAGACTCTATTGCCCATTGGGCGCCAGATGCGCATAATCGTCGCTATCTGATTGCAAGCCGAA
This sequence comes from uncultured SAR116 cluster alpha proteobacterium, assembly GCA_902559985.1. Classification (GTDB taxonomy): domain Bacteria; phylum Pseudomonadota; class Alphaproteobacteria; order Puniceispirillales; family Puniceispirillaceae; genus UBA3439. The sequence continues at coordinate 15,345 of CACEJY010000029.1, forward strand.
GTCCCTTACTTATTTCTATCTAGTTTGAAAGATCTTTCATGACGAAAATTTCCATCGATCTCCTTGATGATATTCGCGGTCAATTTTCGCAAATTGACACCTGCCCCGTTCAGGGATCACGCATATTTTTTGAAAATGCTGGCGGGGCATTAACCCTTAACAAAGCCGTTCAAACCTCGGCATCATTTGCCGCTATCCCTGACAACCAGGGGCGCGACAATCCAGGGTCTCATGAGTTAATGCGAGTGATTGATAAGGCCAAGCAGGATTTGCGAGTCTTTATGAATGCACCAACCGGGCAGTTCTTTGTTGGGGAAAGCGGGACCGAGCTTATTTTTCGTCTTATCATGAATGCCTGCCTTGGCACGGCCAAAGATGGCGTCGTGCTCGGATCAACGGTTGAGCATCCGGCAACTAGGAGCGCATGTGCAAGATGGGCACCGATTAGTGGCAAAACCCATGTGCTGATCGCGCATGATGATGATGCCGGGCTGGTTTCAGCCCAAGCTTACGCAAAACAGGTTACCAAAGATACGCGTGTTGCAACCATCCTTCACACATCTCCAGTAACCGGCATGGGGATGGATGTAAAAGCGATTGCCAAAGTAATTCGCGCAGTCAATCCTGATTGCTTTATCGTCGTTGATGGCATCCAGCATGCCGCCCATGGCCAGATCAATATCAATGCTTATGGCATTGATGGCTATGTTATTTCGCCCTATAAAATGTTTTCGCGGCACGGCTATGGGCTGGCGTGGATTTCTGATCGGATGGCCGCCCTGCCGCATGACAGCCTAGATGGTGGGCCAACAGAAAATTGGGAACTTGGCACCCGTGATACTGGTGCCTATGCCACCATGTCAGATGTTGTTGAATACATAGAATGGCTTGGCAGCAAAATCAGTATTAGTGACGATCGACGCACCCGTTTTGAGGCGGCGGGCAAGGCCATCCATGATCATGAACAAGACCTCACCAATGCGATGATACATGGAACTGGCAATTTACCCGGCCTTGCCGAAATGACCAATGTGAGGATTATAGGCGGCGTTAACAATCCCGCCCGTGAAGGCCTTGTGTCACTTTACGTTGATGGCATGGAGGCGCGTGATGTTGTTGCACGTCTTAACGAGGCTGGTATTCGTACCCACCTTCGTAAAGCCGATCACTATTCGGGCAATATTCTTAACCCACTTGGAATTGATAGCTGTGTGCGGGTGTCGATGTGCCATTACAACAGCATTGCGGAAGTGGCGCAGTTTCTTGGCGTTATGAAATCCATAACAAAAGAGTAATTGGGCCGTGTAAGATGGGGGGTCAGTTCTTGGCGATACTTTTCTTCGGATCATAAAAGGGCATCGCTACCATTGTTGCGCTGCAGGTATCATGCGTCATTTTCACCTCGACAATGGAACTCAACTCAAAATAATCCCGATCAATCATCGCCATTGCAATATTCTTCTCAAGGCGCGGTGAATAGACAGCAGAGGTCACTTTGCCAATGATAATACCACCCTTGATCACTGGCCAAAATTTTGTGTTTGGGCCAGCCAAGGGAGATGTATCAAGGATCAGTCCCACTTGCTTTCGGCTTGGACCTACCCTTTTTATCTCAGCCAGAGCAGCTTTTCCTACAAAATCATGAGGCACATCAAGCGCAATCAGCCGGTCAAGACCCAGTTCAAACGGGTTTGTCGTGATATCCATGTCGGCGTGATAAGAGAGCATACCCCCTTCAATACGGCGAATAGTTGATGTGTGACCAGGCCTTAGCCCGAAAGGCTCGCCTGCCGTCATAATCCGGTCCCATAAATCAGTTCCGCGCGCACCATCTTGTAAATAAATCTCATAGCCAAGCTCGCTTGACCAGCCAGTGCGCGAAATTATCAAGTCCATGCCATCCAATGTCATATTGCGAATCCAGTAATATCTCAGATCGGCAATTTCTTCACCAAACAGTACCTTCATAATATCCATTGATCGCGGCCCTTGAAGCTGCAATGGCGATGCATCAGGTTCACAAATATGAACGTCAAATCCTGCATTCACTGCCACGCCCTGTGCCCAAAACAAAACATCACTATCAGCCAATGAAATCCAGAATTTATTTTTGTCTAACTTTAATATTATTGGGTCATTCAGAATACCGCCTTCAGCATTGGTGATTAGCGCATATTTACATTGGCCAACTGCCATATTGCTGAGGTCGCGCGGGGTAAGGTATTGCACAAAATTTGCCGCATCCGGTCCCGTAATTTCAACCTGACGCTCGACCGCTACATCGCACAGAATTGCATCATTAACTAGATTCCAGAAATTCTGGACGGGATCGCCAAAATCACGAGGAATATACATGTGGTTATATACGGAAAACGCCTTTGCTCCCCATTTGATGGTGGCTTCAAAATATGGCGACTTGCGGATCTGCGTGCCAAAACCAAAATCAACCAGATCACTCATACAAAACTCCAAAACACCATGCAAATGATGGGACAAAAAAATATTTACGTATTACAATACCGCCATCATCCTAGGCATTTTTTGTGATGCAGATACGCGCAGAGCGGCATGATTTATCTCAATCCCACAACAGATTAACACGACAATCGGCAATTATTCTTCCCTTTTCTGTCACGATGATCTTATTCTAAACACTAGCTTTAAAAATTAGATGATGAACAAAAATAGCTGGAGATTTGATATCATGAGCCGAGACCATGCCCTAGCTGCAATTGATGATTATTACCAAAATGGCACTTTTGAAGCCGAGCTGGCCGGCCGGATCTCATACAAGACCGAGAGCAATTTGCCCAATTGCGAAGCGGCCTTGCAAGGCTATCTTGCCGATGATCTTGTTCCCTATCTGTCGGATATGGGGTTTACCTGCAGTGTTTACCCCAACCCACGCAGCGATGCCGGCCCATTTTTGGTTGCCCGACGGATTGAAGGAAATGACGTTCCAACGGTGATGACCTATGGTCATGGGGACGTTGTGGCAGGTTATGATGACCAATGGGATGATGCGATGTCGCCTTGGGATATTACCAAGAAAGGACAGCGCTGGTATGGACGGGGTACCGCCGACAACAAAGGTCAGCATACAATAAACATGGCCGCGCTGAAAACTGTATTGGAGACTCGCGGATCACTCGGATTCAACGTTACCATTCTGATCGAAATGGGCGAGGAGCGCGGCTCACCGGGTCTTAGGGATTTCTGTGAAGCGCACAAGGATTTGTTCAGCGCTGATGTCTTCATTGCATCTGACGGCCCAAGAATTCATCCTGATAAACCTACCATCTTTATGGGATCACGAAGCGTCTTTAATTTTACTATGCGACTTGACTCACACGCTGGCGGACATCATTCAGGCAATTGGGGTGGGCTGTTAACCAATCCGGGCGTGGTGATGGCGCACGCAATTGCCAGCATGATTGACCGTAATGGAAAAATTCTGGTTGAAGGGTGGCGTAGCACCCAAATCCCAAATTCGGTGCGCGCGGCGATTGCCAAGCTTGATGTTGGCGGGGGTGAAAATACACCCAATATCAATCCAAACTGGGGTGAGCCTGACTTGACAATTGCCGAGCGCGTTTTTGCCAGCAACACATTTGAAGTGCGCGCCTTTGAAACTGGCAATCCAAAGTCTCCAGCCAATGCTATTCCGCCATCAGCGGTGGTGTTTGGTCATCTCCGCTATGTTGTTGGGACCGATATCAGCAAACTTATGCCGTTGCTGCGTGCCCATTTAGATAAACATGGATTTAATGACATCACTATAACAAGCGAACGGGATATGATGCCGGCTACCCGCCTTGACCCTGATCACCCATGGGCAAAATGGGCGATAAAGTCATTGTCAAAAACCGCTGAGGATGAAATCGCAGTTATCCCAAATCTTGGTGGCGCCTTGCCTAATGATGTCTTTGCCGATCTACTTGGCCTACCAACAATTTGGGTGCCACATTCATATGCAGGATGCTCGCAGCACGCCCCAAATGAACATATTTTAGAATCAATCAGCAAAAGCGCCCTCCGCCTTATGACAGGTCTATGGTGGGATCTTGGTGAGGGAAACACACCGCGGCAAGTATCCTAATCTGTTCTAATGATGGGCATTGCTTAATGACGAGGAGACCCAAATGTCTGATCTTTGTGATAAAACGGCCACCGAATTGCGATCTTTGATTGGTCGAAAAGATATTTCACCTGTCGAACTAGTTGAGAGTTGCATTGAGAGGATTGAGACAACTGATAAAGCACTGAACGCAGTTGTAACACCCACATTTGATCATGCCCGTAACGAGGCGGCGCGAGCTGAGAAAGCGGTTCTCGATGGGGATGATCTTGGTCTGCTTCATGGACTGCCAATCGGCATTAAAGATCTCGAGGCAACAAGCGGTATTCTTACGACATTGGGATCGCAGCTTTACGCCAATCATGTTCCAGAAAAAGACCAAGGATCAGTCGCCAATATTCGCGCCGAGGGCGGCATCGTAATTGGCAAAACCAATACGCCTGAATTTGGAGCCGGGGCAAATACGCGTAACCTGGTTTTTGGAGCTACCGGCAATCCTTTTGCGCCGGGAAAAACTTGCGGTGGTTCATCTGGTGGGTCGGCGGTTGCGTTAGCCACCGGAATGATGCCTCTTGCCAGTGGATCTGACTATGGGGGTAGTTTGCGCACACCAGCCGGCTTTTGCGGCGTTGTTGGTATTCGACCATCACCCGGTGTTGTTGCCGCTGAGGGCAGGCCAGTTGGCCTGCTTCCATT
>CACEJY010000030.1 GCA_902559985.1 uncultured SAR116 cluster alpha proteobacterium
CTAGCATTCTTAGTAGTGCGGAATTGCAATATTTTGTTTTTTTCAGGTCACACCGATGGGAGCTTTGGGCTTTTTTAGGTATGATTGTAATTGTGATGGCACGTATTATCCGTTCCAACAACTCTTGTCGTTTCGCAGCATATTGTCCTGACTTTTGGCCGCGTTGAATCATCACTACAATATTTTCTTCGCATTTGGCCAAGAGTTGTCGAATTGATTCCTGTCCTTAAACCTCCTCGCTCGTTTGAGGTGATCACCGAGAGTGAAAACTTGCCGCAGTGTCAGCGTAAATCAGGAGATTAGCCATCAATGATCAAAACAACGTGGCGTTCAATGTGCATGCAACAAAATCGTTCTCTTTCAGCTTGAGGCAAGATTGGTTGTTGAATGGCCATCAAGAGTTGGAATGAGCACAACTTTGCCGCCCCAAGCCGTCACAATATCGGCGCCGATAACGGTTTGCTTCCTGTATTCATCTCCCTTTACAATGCAATCTGGTTTCAGTGTCGTGATAAGTTCTAAAGGGGTGTCTTGATCAAAAACCGCGACCGCATCTACGATTGGTAGAGCGGCAAGAACTGCACTTCTTGTCTCGGACGTTTGTTTGGGGCGCTCATTGCCTTTTAAGCGCCTCACAGAGGCATCACTGTTCAAGCCGATCACTAACTTGTCAGCCGTCTTTGCGGCTTCAGTTAATAGATGCATGTGGCCAGGGTGGAGCAAATCAAAACATCCATTAGCAAAAGCGACTTTCTGACCAGCATTACGCCAGATTGCACATTGTGTGGCAATATTTGGCCAATCTGTTATTGGCGGCTTGCTGCCAACGTGGGCAAGTAGTTCACCCGGGGCAACAATGGCAGTGCCAGATTTGCTAACAGCAACACCTGCAGCATGATTTGCCAGTTGCACGGCACCCTCAAGACCAGCCCCAGCTGCCAATGCTGCAGCCACCATTGCAACAACGGTATCGCCGGCACCTGCCACATCAAAAATTTCCTGCGCACTTGCCGGATCATGAAATTGTGTGCCATCCGGCATGCTTAATATCATGCCTCGTGCGCTCAAGGTCGTCAGAATGCTGCCAAATCCATGTGTTTTGGCAAGCGCTGTTGCAGCTTTTCCAATTTCGTCAATGTTGCTAAGCTGCATTGCGGTGATGGTTCTTAATTCTTTTAAATTCGGCGTGAGAAGGTCAACATTTGCATAGGCTGATGCGTCCTTTCGTTTCGGGTCGGCGATTATATGCTTCCCTTTTGCCTTGGCAGCAGTGATGATCTGGTTTAAAAGCGTTAATGGCAAAGCGCCCTTTCCGTAATCTGAAATGACCAACAAATTGGCGTTATCCAATGCCGCTTTTGCCAGCGTTAGAACTTTCTTGGCGACTCTATCATCAATATCAATCGCGATTTCATCATCGACCCTTAAGATTTGCTGGCTGCCGGCCCGATAGCGTGTTTTTAGGGTGGTTGGTCTGTCTTTGATCCGCACTGGATCAAACTGGATTGACGGGTAGGCGTTGATTTTAGTTTCGAGATCTGCTGCAGTGTTATCATTGCCGCAAACGCTAATCAAATGTACATGCAGTCCCAATTGGGCCAGATTGCAAGCCACATTGGCAGCCCCGCCCGCCATTTGACGAATTCTGCTTTGGCTTAATATCGGTACTGGGGCTTCGGGTGAAATTCGCGTAACAGTACCATCAACGAACCTGTCAAGCATTACATCGCCAATAACAAGGACCTTTCTGCTCTGCATGGCGTAAAGCAAAGTGGCAACATTGGCGGTGCTAAATTTCATAGGGGTGACTTATTTGCAAGTAGCATGAGGTGTTTCATCATTCAACTCGTTTCATTAGACCGGCTGCTTCGATAGCGACTGGCGGCATCATGGCGAACATCAAGGGCGCTTCGGGTGGTGGCGATTGCATCACCGGGGACATCGGCAGTAATGGTGCTGCCAGCACCAATAATTGCACCGGCACCAATGGATACTGGTGCAACAAGCGCAGTGTTTGACCCGATCGAAGCCCGGTCTCCAATCAGCGTCTTGAATTTGTCAAAGCCATCATAATTACAGGTGATGGTGCCAGCGCCAATATTGGCGCCAGTGCCGATTGTTGTATCGCCAATGTAGGTTAGGTGGTTGGCTTTACTTGCAGCGCCAATTGTGGCGTTTTTAGTTTCAACAAAATTACCAATTTTTACAGCTTGATCAGCATTTGTGCCGGGGCGCAACCGCGCATACGGCCCAATGATACAGGAGGCACCAAGAACTGTGCCTTCAATGTGTGAGAAGGATTTAATAATGCTACCATCACCAATCACAGTGCCAGCACCAATCACGACATGTGGTTCAATGATGACATCCCGGCCAAAGCTGATATCCGCGCTCAAAAAAACGGTTTCGGGGGCTCGCATTGTTACGCCTTGGTCCATTGCGCTAGAGCGAAGGCGGTCTTGCAAGATGGCCTCGATATGAGCTAGATCCTGCCGGCTATTTACCCCGGAAATTTCTTGCTCATCCGTGGTGCGGTATGTCACCGTTAGGGCCTTGGCTGTGGCAATCTCAACAATACCAGTAAGGTAAAGTTCTGCCTTCGCATTAACTGGCTTCACCTCGTCAAGAAGGTCAAACAGCAAAGGGCAGCGCACCGCCATCACACCGCCATTCACCAGTGTGATCGCCCGTTCTGTTTTGGTTGCATCATTGTGTTCGACTATCTTTTCAAGACGCTGATCCGCACCAATGACTAATCTCCCGTATCCCGACGGATTGTTAGCCTCAAATCCTAGAACGGTAATATCACTTCCATCTGTGACGGCGGCGGCAAGGGCGGCAAGAGTTTTGGCGGTTACCAAGGGCGTGTCCGCAAACATGATAAGGGCAACGCCATGAAAACCAGCAAGCTGCTCCTTTGCAGCCTTCACCGCATGTCCGGTGCCTTTTGGGGAGTCTTGAATGCAAGTCTCCTGACCATCAAGCCACTCAATAATACGGTCAGACTCTTTTGGAAGAACAGTAACCACACGGCTCGCTTCAGCGGCTTTTGCAGCATCGAGCGACCACGCTAGCATGGGCCTACCACCAACATGGTGGAGGGGCTTTGGTAGGGCGGAGTTCAATCGGCTACCTTGTCCCGCTGCAAGTATTATTGTTGCAATTTCCATGTAAAATTTATAATCGCAAATATGCTTTAATGCCAAACATTTGCGAAAATTAGCATTGGTTTTTTGGCCAATTCATCAAAAATTGGGGAAAAGAGCAAGTTAGACTTCCATTTGATCAGAAAAATATCTATCACCATGAGATATATTTAGCGATGTTTGTGCTTATCACCAATCTTGCTATACGACAGAAGGGCTTTTTGCCGCATTCGCGTATGGTCAGCTATCTTGAGTAAAATCAAGTTGGCTTAAACATGGGGAAGAGACAGTCTGATGTGTGGAATTGTTGGCGCGGTTGGGCATAAACAATGTAGTTCTGTGCTTCTTGATGCGCTGAAACGCCTTGAGTATAGGGGGTACGATAGTTCGGGAATTGTCACAATTCATGATGGCAAAATCACGCTGAAGCGTGCGGTTGGTAAGCTTGTCAACCTTGACGCTGTGTTATCAAAAGGGCCGTTGAAGGGCGATATTGGCATTGGGCACACACGCTGGGCAACGCATGGGGGGGTGTCGACGGCGAACGCGCATCCGCACGTGGCGTCTGACCGGGTTTCTATTGTACATAATGGGATCATCGAAAATCATCTAGCAATTCGCCAGCGGCTTGAAGGTGCGGGCCGCCAGTTTTCAAGTGATACTGACTCCGAGGTTCTTGCGCATCTCTTTGTCGAGGCGCTTGATTCTGGCATGGAGCCAGCCGCCGCAACGCAACAGGTACTTGCTGAAATAGAGGGTGCCTATGCGTTTGCTGTTTTGACCATTGATTATCCTGATATCCTTATCGTGGCACGCAATGCCTCACCATTAGCATTGGGGATTGGAGATGATGCCTGTTATATTGGATCCGATGCGATTGCGCTGTCACACTTGACACGAAAGATCGTTTATCTGAAAGATCATGATTTTGCGCTGGTGCGCGCCGATGGTGTGGCGGTCTATCAGGAGGGTGGAGTGCCGGTTAATCGTGAGGCTGTATTCGTTGCGGCCAGCCCGGGCCTAATCAATAAGGGTGGATATCGCCATTTCATGGAAAAAGAAATTCACGAGCAGCCTGATGCTATTGCGCATTCGTTGGCGGCAATGACTAATGAGTATGGCCAGTTAACCGCACATATGAGTGACAGTGCTTTGCACGCTATTAATGGAATTGTTATGTTGGCAGCAGGCACCAGTCATTACGCGACTCAAATCGCGCGATATTGGATAGAATCCCTCGCCGGCGTGCCTGTAGCTTGTGAGGTCGCATCGGAATACCATTACAGACAACCGGCAACCTCACCTTATAATACCGCTATTGCTGTCTCGCAATCAGGGGAAAGTCTTGATACGTTGATGGCGATGCGGCATGCTGCAACATGCAACTTGTCGACAATTGGCCTTGTTAACGTGCCTAGCAGCACGATCGCCCGTGAGGCGGGCGCTGTACTTCACACACGAGCTGGTCCAGAAATTGGTGTTGCAAGCACAAAATCCTTCACAGCACAATTAACTGTACTTTTGTGTTTTGCAGTGGAAATCGCGCGAGCCAAGCGCCAGATAGATGACGCACGGGCTGCTAAGATTCATCAGAAAATTCAAGCGCTACCTGGGCTTGTCGGAAAGGCGCTTGCCCTATTTGATAACATCCGGCCAATTGCCCATCGATTATCACATGCAAAATCAGCCTTATATCTTGGACGTGGAACTCTGTATCCATTGGCTCTTGAAGGTGCGCTCAAACTTAAGGAGCTTAGCTATATTCACGCGGAGGGCTTTGCCTCTGGTGAAATGAAACATGGACCGATTGCACTTATCGAGGATGGCCTGCCCGTGGTTGCGCTATTGTCTGCAGATGGACTAATGGCGAAAGCAAGCAACAACTTGCGCGAGGCGAGTGCGCGTGGTGGTAACATTATTCTGATTGCCGATGCGGATACATTGGCCGAAGTTGATTATGCAAGTGCCGTGATTGAAGTGCCGCCTGTTGATCCGCTTCTTGCGCCCATCCTACTATCCGTCCCAGCTCAAATTCTGGCGTATTTGACTGCCGTTGAAAAAGGGACTGATGTGGACCAGCCACGTAACTTGGCAAAATCAGTGACCGTAGAATAAAATTAATTCATTTACGATTTATCATCAAATAAGCATTTTTATATTTATCATTGTCTAATAAAAATTTTTTTATAAGCTTTTCCTTTTTAAAATTATTTTTCTCATATGCTTTTACTGCTCTAATGTTATTCTCGAAAACGTACAAATATATTTTGTTTAGATTCAGTGTATTGAAGCCATAATAGACTAATAACCTTACGGCTTCAGTTCCATATCCTCTATTTCTAAAAGCACTTTCTCCTAACCTAATTTGTAATTCAGCACATTCTTGTATTTCATTTATTTTCCTTAGCGAACAACTGCCTATTAATTTGTTTGTATTTTTTTCAATAATGGAAAATACCTTCATATCCTTAATTGTAAAAATTTTAGTAAACCATTCAGCATGCTCTTTTTCCGAAATAGGTTTAAACACCGAATTAAATTCGACTAGTTTTTTGTCATTAATCCACTTAAAATATAAATCAGAATCCTCTTTAACAGGAGTTCGCAATAAAATAACATCAGAAGAAATCAAAAGTTCTCCTCAATAAAATGTTTTAGTTAATCTTGCTTTAAGTCTATTTTTAAGAACAAACCAAGGCCAAGTTTCACCTCTATTATTCCCATTAGAAATATAAAAATACTTATAAGCTCTTCTATAAGCATTATCGTTATTGTAGCTTATTCTTGCGCTTATGTAGGCCGATGCCCCTCCATAATCAAAATTAAACCACCCAAAAATTAGGTCTGATGCCATTTCTATATCACAAGATTTTCTTGGTACATTGATAATCGTAATACCATCATTTAAATCAAATTTTATAGATTTATTTAAATCTTTTATCCATATTCGAGTGGCTGCTGGTTTAAATATTTTCAACAAAATATTTTTTTTCAAAATTTTATCTTTGTATTTAAGTGAGTTCTTTTTCAAAAGATCTAACGTATATTTTTTTGTAGTATCGCTTAAAGGTGTTCTGAGCACTTTATCATAATCTTTTTTATATTTATCTAACGAAGTTTTATTGTCGTGAGTTTTATTAGGGGTCCACTTATCTCCTGGGTACATAACTACCGGAGTAATTTTTCTTTTTTTTGTGAGAAAGTTGACTATATCAAAGACAGAATTATTTTCCTGATTTTGATCGAAATTCTCGTTATGAGAAAAATATGAAAATGATGCAAAAGGAATATAAAACTTTGGTTCTAATACTTCTATTTGATAATCTACCTTATCCAAAACCGATTGCGCAGACCTTTTTCTCATAGTCTCATTATATCCCAAATAACTAGCAAACCCAAATTGAGATGCTAGAACATCTACAGGTCCTATATCCTTGGCAAATTTTTTCATAACAAAATCGTATTTTCTAGATTTTGTCTCGCAGTCATTAAAATTCAAGAACTTTGTTTTTCCGTCATCAATCAAAAGCCAAGAATCATCCTGTGGTGTTTTTCCTGATTTTATAAAAACATCCTCAGCAATTTCAATTTTTCTTAAATTATGCAGCAACTGTACCTTAAAGTTTTGAGCTTTCAGCCAATTGTTTACTTTGTTATCCATTGTAGATTGATATAGAAAAGTTATATTACCCTTGTATTTTTCAGGTATGCTTTTGATTGAAGGTATATGAAAATGATCAGGGTGTTCATGACTCAACCAAACGTAATCAATTATACTCCAATCAACTTCGCATGATTTTGAAACTAAAGACCACCCATCATAAAAAGTACTGCCAAATAACCATGGATCTGAAATTAAATTAATATTGTTAGCCTTAACTAAAACGCTCGCATGATTGATAAACTTAATTTCCATCTAAAACTGACCTTTTATTTGATTTAGTACATTTTTCTAAAATTTTAATACTTGATTTGAATTCATTTTGCTATCAGCCAAAGTTCTAATATATTTTTACGCCTCTTTTGAAGTCTTGATGTGCCTATTTTTATTTATAGATAGCTCCACAATCTCTGCAGCAACTAACTTTGATTTATGTTGGTTAGGCAAATACCATTTTTACTATTAACAAACCCTTTGTTATCACCCATTGCTAATACTGGTAAACTTTAAGTCATTGCTTCTATAATTGATCTTCACCAAGGTCAAAATCTTCGAGTCAGACTGATATTAGTATCCCTTTTCTCCAATATAGCATCTGGGTTTTTGATTGATCCTAAAAATTTGAAATAATCCTTTAATCCTCTGGTTTCTTCTGGGCGTCTTGGGTTATTTCCTTTTTTGAATAACACTAATATTTTAGACTAACTGGAATTAAGTGCAATGTTACCAGATACTGTAAATATAAAATTACGCCGCCTCAGGTATTGCTTTGGTCGCTTGTAAAAGTAAGAATGCGTCAAGTGGAAAATATTTGCATCAATTGATACAAATTTTCGCTAAAAAATTTTAACACTATGGTCGATAAGTAGTTGTGATAAAGTTTTGTGATTAATATCACTGATAATTCTTGCTAAGAATGGGGAAGACAAAATGTATCGCAAAGATGGATATCAGATAGTACAGAACGTATTTTCCGATGACGATTTGGCGGCATTTCGACTTACAACGCATAGGCTATTAGAGACTGAGTTCAAGAGAATTGGGAGGAAATTTGACTCATCTGAAGAACTGGGTCAGATGCAAGTTTCAATCGATAATGCGGTCTCAATTCTTGCTAAGGACTATCGGGATGTTTTTGACGAATTTTTGGATCGGGCTTCCAGCACTCTCTCTTTCCATCGATTAATCTCCAGTCTCAGGTTAGAAACTGTTGTTAACGAGTGTTTAGAGGTTGGTGGTGAGAAGCCGTTATGTGGACAATTGAACAAACTGAGGATTCTTATGCCCAATACGAATATTGGGCGTGTTGATTGGCATAGGGAAATTTTTCAAACAGTGCCTCGATCTAGATTTGTCCAAATATGGGCGCCAATCTTTCGTTCTGCTGATAAAGACAATGGAGCACTTCAAATTCTTGAGGGAAGCCACCTTGCAAAATTACCCAAACCAGAGTGGCAAGAGAATAAAAATGGCGTCAGTCTTGTTAGGTATCCTGAACAAAACTTATCATCATTTGACACCGTGTCGATAAGTTTGAAAGAGGGCGAGGCACTGATGTTTGATGGAAATTTGGTTCATCGTTCGGGAATAAATTGTTCACAGTTTCCAAGATATTCTATAGTTGGCTTATACCATGATGCTGAGGATCCAGCCTACGTTGCGCCGCGCCTCCCAGTCAAATATCGTGAAGAAACTCCCCGAGAATATCACAGCTCTTTGCCCGAATCGTTTTGATTTCTTTGAACTCAAAATTGCCTAGGTTGAAAATTTGAAAAATACATCATCTAAACAAGTGAAAAAAGCTGGTTTAGCCGAACCGGTCCGCGTACTTTGCCTTGATCATGAGGGTGGGCATGGCGGCTCGTCAAGGAGTCTTAGCGAACTATTATCCGGCATTCAGGAACTTGACTCTTTGAGTCTGTCTGTTTGGTTTAAAAAGGATGGAGTCATTCGGCAGATATACAAAGGTATGAACGTGGATTATTTGCATGTTCCTGACATGCCCACGATTTCAACTGTCCATCGACTATCGAGGAATATTTACTCAATTTTCAAGTTTATAATTGTCACCTCTATTTCTTTCCCTAAATTGTTCACGCTAATCAGGAAAGCGCATCAACAATTTGATGTGATTCACTTCAACCACCCGAATCTTTGGGGATTGGGGATCCTTGCGAGGTGTCTTGGAAATACGCCAATAACCTTTCATATCCGAGTTAGCTTGGTCAATCTTTCTGAGACACCAGTCGAAAATAAGCTTTTTATGACTGTAAATAAGTTTTCCAGCAAGATCTTCGCATCTATTCAAATACGGTCTATCGCATGGCTTGCAAGCGAGTTATTTTTTATTTCGGCTTGGGATCGGCAACAGTTCAGAAAATTCAGTAAGCAATCTAAAGGAACGGTTGTATTCAATTCGATTGAAGCAAAGAGTCCGAAATATAAAATTGAGAGCCATCAAAAGTCAAAATTAAAGAAACGCATTGTGTCTGTAGAAAACTATGTATGGTCTCGGGGAACGGATAGGCTTCTTCATTTGGCCAGCTATATGAAAGAAACCAAAGTTTCAAATATTGAGTTTCACGTGGTCGGTGACATGGAAATACCCGAACGAATCGCTCGCAGGCACTTCAAAATGCCAAGATCTAAAAGTTATTCGCTTGAAGCGCTGGTAAATCAGATGGGTCTTCAAAAATTTTTTATTTTTTATGGTCATTTGGATGACCCCGAGAATATTATTATGAGATGTGATCTATTATTGAGTTTGTCACGGCGAGCTGGGCCCTGGGGCCGGTCTGTAATTGAATCTATGCTCATGGGCCTCCCAGTCATCGCTTGCGGAGAAGCCCCTGGGTTTGTCGTTCATAATTCTAACGGACTGTTTTTTGAGGAGTTTGACGCGAACGTTATTGGCTCCAATATTGTCGATTTGTTAGAAAGGCCTGATAATTTAAATCGGATGTCGAAATCGGCTAGATCCTATGCTATGGAAAATTTTGCTTCTGGCGTCTCCGAAAAAGCAATTAAGGAAGTGTGGATGCGGCTTGGCAAGCAACCAACCAACTGAGTTTTAACTTAACCACTGTGACCAACTCCCTTGTCGAGATATGTAATTTCTTGGATGCTTTTTTGAAGCGATGAGATGTAAAACACTGTACGGTGGACAATCAGCGTTCATTGTTTGAATGTGGACGTGGGCTACCTCGCTTAAATCTTCCCGGGACAAATATTTTAGGCTACTTTTTCCAGCAAGATATTCGGTTCCATATTGATTAATAAGTTGAGGTATTTTTTGTTTGGCCTGGCAATTAGTCCAGTCAGAGCGATCAACAATAATTTTTTTTCTTGGCTCTCCCAATAATTCAGCAACTAGATAAATCAAGTCCAAATTTAGTTCCGTTAGACTTGAGCTTTTGTTATTTAAAAGTCGTTCGATAACAGGGCTTAAGCGGTCGCGATAGGTGTACCTTTTCTGCATTCCCCAATGAAGCAAGCGCCGACCTATTTGCGTGACTGCATCTTGATTGGCAATTTTTACTCCCTCGTAGGTAGTTGCTGTATGGGTCACCGGAACAGTTGCCCAAACTTCATCTTTAGAAAACTTTGTTCTATTACTGAAACTTCTCTTGGAATACTGGATGCCAGTACAGACTATAAATAAATCAGCACTGATGACTTTATGCCAGAAGCCAGCCCAAGGTAGGAAATTTGGCTGATGGGCAGCCACTTTGCACGGTTTATCCATAATTTAAACCCTACTCTGAGGTGCTTGGTTTTGGTAAGGGTTGGCCATCCCAACGTATCGACTTATCATTAAGATATTCCTCCACGATATATGACAGTGGGTTACGGTGTTGTCTTCTGTCTAGCCAAACCTCCATCTTAGTTTTAAAGGCATAACCATGGGTGTTTGTCATAAAAATATCTAGGTAACGTCTCTCAAAATCATGCCACTTATCTTTCCCGAAAAATAAAAATAGGGCTTTTAAAAAAAATCGAGCACTATTTAATGGAAGTGGAATTGGGATTGAAGGGTTGATTTCTACGTCAAGCCACGTTTTGCCCCAATTCTGTTTGAGCAACGTCTCTTTGTAGAGAATTTGTTGTTTTTTTTCGGCCAATGAAACGCGGCGCCAAAAATCCATGTATTCTTTATCCCAAAGTGGAATTGACCATTCATGCCCAAAAAACTCGTAGGTTCTAAGCCCGTTCAAAACGTATTTTGATTGACGATTGTAAAATTCGATGGCTTCAAAAATTCCATAATCGTTTGATTGAAGGGAAGGCAAACCTCCCAGGGAATTTAACTGATCTTTTAAAGAAACTTTTATTGATGTTAAGTTTTGTTCGGTGCAAAGAGTTTTCCACAATGCATAGTGCTTGTCTGTTAGGGCGTCTAGTATTGTGTCCAAGCGCACACCGACTTCATCTTCTAGTGATTCTGTGTCCGCAAAGCAAGATGGTATGTGGTTGCCAGAAATGAAGTCCCCAGACTGGCCGTTTGCAAATATTGTTGTGTTGTCTAGCTCCCCCTTTTGGCTTAACAGTTTTAGCATTGGGTACTCGCCAAAAAAATGCACACCAGTTCCGGTATCGCAAAATTTTTTATAAACAGAATATTCTTCTGTTTGACAGATAGATCGGATTAATTTGTTTGTGTACTTGAATTCTATGTGTCTAAAGCCCAGAGTGGATGCCACTTGTTGGGCAACGTTTGTTTCACGGTTTCTCGGACGCCCGTATGATACACACAAAACATTATCATAATTCTGATCCGCAAGACCGCTTGCGACAAATCTAGAGTCCCATCCAGCAGACAATGGTACAATAATTTTTTGACCATCCGCTCGTTTAATGAGTTTTTCGATCACTTTATTGTTTAGGTGAATTAACTCATCAATAGAATTACGAGAAATTGGCTCATTTTGTTTAGGCACCCATTTGTAATAATTTGAAACTCTAATCCTAGCCTTTTCAGCAATTAAATATTGCCCTGCCCCGAGTAATTTCACAGGTTTATATAGCGTCGAATTACCGATGGTATATCCAGACATTGCGACAGAAAGGGCCATGTCCTTGTCAATGTCGTGCTCAGACAATTTGAGATATGACATCAGGGAATTAATATTATCCGCAATAATTAAGTTGCCCTTATTTTCAGCCCACAGGAGTTGGCATGCGCCGCTTGGGTCTGTTGCAGCAAGAACGAATTCTGGGTCTTCAATCGTGAACATAAAATGACCGGTCCACAATACTAAAATATTCTGTATTTGTGCTGCACTAGCTGTGCTTAATTTTTGGAGGAATTCCTCGTCTTTTAAACCGTCAACAAACCCAAATACACTAATATTTCGATCATTAATTTCCCTACTTTTCCAGTTACGCCTCGCGTCAAGACACAACGTAAAATTGTTTGTAAATTTATTCATCACCATTTGGCTCATTTTCTATTTTTATGATGGTTTAGTCAGTTTTTTTGACCAAATTATTAAATGATTTTTTTATAACAAGTACCAAATATTAGCCCTTTTAAATCTTCAAAATGCCTAATTTTTTGAAATTTTTCTAAAAAAATGACGAAAATTGATTAATTTTTTGACAAAAAGCTCTCAAGATTTCCATCGTACAAGTTCTTCATGCTAGTCCTAACATGAAACGTAAAAAGGACCTTAGTATTTAATCCCATGGCAATGGCGAATAAATATAAGTTTAAATGAGTACGGTGAAATAGTTTTATAATGATACAAAACAAAATTAATATTAATAAAACAGATATAATATTATGAAATATATAAACTATATTAATATAAACCATAATTCAGTTAATAATTCACATGCTGTGATATATCATTCTAAAACTATACCGTTACTATAGAGTAGATATGAATTTAGTTTAATAATTTATAACTGAAGGTAAAATTGAAGAAATGCTTAGGCCAAAAATGATTAAAACAAGTTGTGGAATTGATAAATATCAACAGTTAAAAAAGGATAAGTCTGTGTGGGGAAAATTAAGACTTGCGTGGTTTGTAGCAATTGCCGCTATTCGGGATTTGAATAAATGATAAAATTCTAAATTATTACCGAAGAGGGAATAGAGAAAAAATCTATAAACTGTTGTAATTAAATAGTTTATTTATTTAATTATTATTTAATAAAATCTAAAATAAATTTAGTTAACTGAATATTGGTTTAACTTATAATAATCATTATAAACAATAATTTGGGATGTTATAATATTGTTGTTTCTGTTTCGGTTGTTCTAGTGGATAGAAACGTCACTTAAGTCTTTGTGCGCTGGGTAACAAAAATGTTCTTTTTGTTAAAGTCCCCCCATTAGCCACCAAGTTATTGGAGCGTATTCACCGACAGACGCATTCGTTCACCGGTGTTCAGGTTTTACTGTGGCTTGAGTTTTATCTCAATTTTTGGCTTTGCCTTTTTATTGCTTACTTCAACATCGAAGGTTCATAGTTATCTATTTTAGCGCCATTTAGATGTATGGGGCTCCACTAAAATCCTAGTCAAGTCAAGTATGAAAACGACGATTTTAGCAGCATTTAAACGTAATTTTAGATGGCGTTTTTAGGCCCCCTGATTTTTTGGTGGGGCAAGTTGTTTGGCCCAGGACTATTCTGAAAGTGACGTCATAACTGATTGTGTTAAAGTCCCGAGTTGACTGAATCCAACAACAAAATTTAGTTGATCGACACCGTCAATATCACGGTCCCCGACGGGATCGTGTTCATAATAAATTTGCACGTAAACGCAGTCCTGAATTCCGCCATTCCATGTCAGAGAAGCAGTAGACTTTTTTCTTGCTGTCTTGCCGTACGATAAATCCCAGAGTTGCGTAGCTGAAAAGTTCCAGCCACCTGAAAAAGATTGGCTGTAAGTGGATGAAAGCTCCTCACGATCATCATCGGAATCGGCAAAATAAGCTTTGGCCAGTTGATTATGGGTAAGGTTTATTTGGCCGGCACCAATTTCAGCGGACAATGATGTTTGGGACTCATTTAAGGTTAAATCCTTTGAGGATAAACGACCAGACCAGCGCAAGTTAAAGCCGTCTTTAGGATGAAGTGACATGCTTGCAACGTAATCTGAATATTTGTCGCCCTGATCTGTGTTTAAACCGCTGGAGACTGCTCCCGAAAGACGTCGGCTCAAACCAAGAAAACCGGAGAAATCACCGAGTGAATTGTCTCTTACTGTTGTAGATATGCCAGTATCTAACCGTGTGCCTGGAAGCACGTAATCTTTGCCCTGATAACGGTTCAATAGGAATAAATTTGCCTCGTCAATTCTGTAATCATTGGAATCACGATTTGGGATTTTGCCAGTATGGTCTGCGCCGCCCACATAAACTGCTTTAACCTGCGGTTCGAATATTGCATTTCGGCTCATGCTAGTCATCGCGATTGGCAAACGCCAGCCGACGGATAAAGCTGGGGTAAGAAAACTGTAATCACCTAGACTGCTAGTTGCAGCCATTGGCTTCTTGTGCAGGCTGTAGTGGTTACCGGTAAGGTTTCCCTCATATCTTGTTACACCAAGTGGAGTCTGAAATTCCTCTGAAAGTTCGAAAACGCCGCTCCACCGTGCAAAGTCGTGATCTTGATCATTGTCTAGTTGAAGTGCGCTTATTTCGGTCCGGAACCACTGATTTTGACGCCAACCCTTTTCCTCTTTTTCATAGAAAATATAGGGCAGTATTGTTTGTTCATTTATGGTTTTGTCACTGGTAAGCATAGACTGTCGGTCAGACGCCTCAACAATATAATAGCGATTGCCAATAGTTCTCGATGCTGAAATTGAAGATTTTAGCGATGTGCTTTGATTGAACCCGTAGCGCCGCATGAAAGTATCTTGGCTGGCTCGACGAAGGTGTGCATTGACGTTCCATCCATTTCCAATTTGGCTGGAAAAATGGCTATCGACAGCTCCAACAAATTCACGTTTCTTTTTATATGTTTCAACATTTGCACTATAAATATTTGTGATGACTTGTGAGTTATCCCATAGCTTGCGGTAGCGCGTCTTCACACCAAAACCACGGTATTGATACTTTTGAGCGGTTATTTCTAAATCACTTGTTTCGTCGATGACGTGATAGTATGGAATGGTCGGTGAAAAACCGAGATCGGAACTCAGCCTAAAACTTGGGGTTAAAAACCCGGATCTGCGCCTTACTGTCCAGTCAGGGTGGGATAGAAAGGGCAAATACCCCAAAGGAACATTCATCACGTCCATGCGCATGTTATAATGGGTGATGGTCTGTGTTTTTTCATTACGAACTGTTCTACTAGCTTTTATGTCCCACATTGGTTGCTCGCCATTAACAAAATCACAGTTACATGGGGTGAAACGACTGTTTTCAAATACACTTTTATCTCCGGTGACTCGGTCAGCATTGTCGGCTGCCATCCAATCACCATTGGCAAATTTCGAAATGATAGTTTCAGCAAGAATGTGTGAAAACTCGGTGTCAAGCTCCATCAGATTAGCGCGGGTAACAGTTCCTGCCGCATCACGGTAAATGACATCTCCACGTGCGATTGCTTTGTTTTGCTCTCGGTAGTAGGTAACCTCGTCAGCGCGCAAGGTGTTTTTGCCCTGTTTCAGTTCGACATTTCCAGTCGCAAATAAACTGCCATCATTCTGTTTCACAACAACATTATCAGCGACAAATCCGATAGGATTGTCCAATCCATTTGCTGCGGATGACAAAGTGATTACCAGAGGCACTGAGAGCAATAAGCGTAAAAAGCCGGTAAATTGTAACGAGTCCAAAATCATACCCTTTTTAACGACTGGACTCCCAATTAGTACAGCCACATCGCTATCCTTTTTCACTTAACGCCTGCGCAAGCTTGTAATAACACTCTCGCGTAATATGTCTACTTTATTTGCCATCGCTGCACTGGTAAATGGAAAATCGTTCCAAGCCTTCATTTGCAGATCACGGCGGAAATCTTGGTCGCTTAGTAAAGCATTAAAACCATCGCAAAATGCTGAAACGGTTGGATTATCGATTATTAAAGCGCGACCCTCTGCAACTTCTGGAATGCCACCACACCTTGTTGTTAATACCGCACATCCTCCAGCAAGTGCCTCAACCACAACTTTTCCTAACGGCTCCTGCCATATTGACGGACAGGCAGCAATCGCAGCGCGCTCTTGCCACAACCGAACGGCTTCTGGTGGAATAAAGCCCAACATTTCAGCTTGGTTACCCAGCGGTGCGATGGCTTTGCCAACTTTTGCTTCGTAACTGCCCGCCGGTGCATCTTCAAATCGACGAGCTCCAGCGATTACAAGTTTCCACTCAGGGTACAATGGTAAGACATTAGCAATTGCAAGAGCGGCTTCTAAGATCCCTTTTTCCGGCACCATTCGACCAGCGATGAATATAATTGGTTCTTTAACGGGTCTGGATTTTAGTCGGCGTTCGACCCCACAATTCAGATTTTGTATTTTTTTTAGATCGCATTTTTCTGGGTTTAAGCCATCAAGAAAGCAATCGCGGATAAAATTAGAGACACAAATAATTTGGACTAGTCCGCGAAGAAGAATTTGCCTTTCTTTCGAAGATTTTGCACCCGCCATTTCGCGTGGATCGTTGTAGACATATAAACTAATAGGAATAGTTGGTTTCTTTTTTAATAAATATGCTGCGACATTACACCTCCCGTGAACTTCGATGAGGTCAGGCAGTGAGTTATATTTAAGATGATTACAGTAAGCCGCTGCAAAGCCTATATTTTTGCCGTATAGCCATTTGTATCTTGCGTTTAACGATATAAAATTAATTCCAGGAAAGGGGTCTTCTGTTTTTTTTCCAAATACGGTCTGTGTCTCGGGCTTGACACCTTCTGAGACAAGGTCGCGAACAATAGTAGCAACTGCACCGGCATTTCCCGCAGAGAAGGCTTCTTTGAACGGGAGTAGCAAATCGATCTTTGGAATAGTTGAGAGCGTTGACATAAAACTAATTAAATAGAAATGGGACAGGATTATTTTTAGCCGAGAATACCCATTCTATTGTATTGATGAAATGAAACAATATGTTTAATCCTAAAACAGTCTACTTACTTCTTAATCGCTGTGTTTGGCAAAAGGTGTTGGCTTCGGATGTTGGAGGATACAGCCAAGGATCAAATTCTTGTGATCAAGCATGGCGCGTTAGGTGATATTGTTCAAGGGCTCGATGCCTTTGCAAGTCTTCGTGCTGGTAACCCCCAAGCTCGTATTACGCTTATGACTAGCCCGGGATTCGTGTCATTGGCTGAGATGATGCCTTGGTTTGATGATGTGATCATTGATCCGCGTGCGAGCTTCATCAATTTTATTGCGAGTCTGCGTGTTTGCCGTCATTTACGCCGGAACTGGTCAGTAATTGTTGATATGCAATGCAGTGGGCGGACGAGGAGGTATTTTTCATATTTCCGGCTGCCCACCACGCGCTGGATTGGAGTCGCGCCTGGCTGTTCCGACCCGCTTCCAGATTTTAAGGGCGTCAATAATCGTCTCCGCATGATGAAAGCAGCAAAAATGGCTGGTGGCGTGAATCAATTGGCTAATATGGTGTGGTTGTTACCAGATAACGACGGGACTGATAATCACTGGCGAGTTGATTCGGCACATGGCTATGCGGTGTTGGTGCCCGGATGTTCATTGGCAAAACCTCAGAAACGATGGCCTGCCGAATATTTTGCTGCTGTTGGCAATGATCTTTTGGCACGTGGAATAAAAGTTTACGTTGTTGGTACAGCCGAAGATCGCCGCGCAATTGATTGCGTATTGGCAAATGCGCCCGACATTATTGATTTATGCGGCAAAACGAACCTACCAGAGCTGGGGAGGCTTTTGTGCGACGCATCTTACGTCATTGGTAATGACACCGGTCCAGTGTTTCTTGCGGCAAAAACGGGTGCGCCAACATTGATGATGATGGGGCCGGATACAGATCCAGCAATGTCAGCCCCAAATGGCATCGCGGCTTCATGGCTACGCGCCAACCCAATTTCTGATATCACTGTGACTGCTGCATTGGCTTCGCTTTACAATCTTTGCAAAAGCACAAAATCCTAAAATGATGAACCGGGCTCAGTTAAAAACACTTTTTCGTCATCTGTGGCAGGCCGGCCAAGTGCTTCATTACGGTGAGGAAAACGTCCAAAACGGGCAATGATATCACGATGTCGAACGGCAGATTCATAGGTTCGTTTTTCTGTATATTGTTTGAATAAGGGCAGGGAAGAAGCCTGAATTTCCAAATCCTCGCTATGCATCATTGGCATCAGCATGAAGTGGCAATGAGAAACTTTGGCAGTATCTAGATATCCTCGATGAACGCAGCGAAGACTCAGGGCTAGCGCCATTTCATCACCCGAAAAGGCTCGAGCAGATTGACGGAAAATATTGCGGGTGAATTGATCCAGCAAAATTATCAGGGCAAGGCAGCCATCGGCATTATCTGCCCAATGATCCAGCCTCCCAGCAAGTGCATCAGTAACAGCTCCACCAAACCGTGCCTCGAGGGCTGCGTCAAAATCCGCATCTTTTTTGAACCATGACTCGGGTGTGATTTCGGTAAACCAAAAATCCAGAACTTCCTGATATTTTATTGTTTTTGTCATAATCTTATTTACGTTTATGTCATAATGGGACGATATGGGCTCTGCTTTCTAGATTACCTTACCTGGGTTCATCAAATTCTTCGGATCTAAAGCCCCCTTGATGGCTTTCATCGTATTCATGATTGCTGGTGCCTTGCTTTGCGCCAATTGATCACGCTTAACCTGGCCAATGCCGTGTTCGGCACTAATTGATCCTCCATATTTGGCGATATTAGAATACAGCAATTCCAGTAGTTTTGGAGCTTTTGCCTCAAAATCTGGGTCCCCACCGGCCGCTTGAACAAGGTTAAAATGCAAATTCCCGTCTCCAATGTGACCGTAACCACAAATGCGAATATTGGGATCAATTTTCTTAATGCCTGAAACCATATCGGCGTAGAATGGTGCCAATGATGACTGGGTTAGCGCAACATCCGATCGGACAACCTTGCCAGCTCGTTTATGTGACTCTGGAGAAGATTCCCGTATATCCCATAAAGCATCGCGCTGTGCGTCGCTATTGGCAATGGTTGCATCAATCACCAATTCGTCCTCAAGAGCGCTACTAAGAAGGGTTTCCATGGTATTGCGGATTGGCGCGCTGCCATTGCCATCAACTTCATTGTCGGCTGGATTGGTACTGCCAATTTCTATCAAAACATTCATTTCTCCAATGGTTGCAAGAGGCTGCTGGATATTGGGGA
>CACEJY010000031.1 GCA_902559985.1 uncultured SAR116 cluster alpha proteobacterium
GGGAAACGTTAAGCTTAGTGCACCGCTATGACGACCATGTCCAGAAGCAAAATCTAAAATTTTAGAACCATTTGGCCAGCGTTCTGCTTGTTGCATTATCCAGCGAGATGGGGCTAAATTCACTCTACTGCAGCTAGCCATTTGTTAGTCATTTTCTTTTGAGAAAAAATTGATTAATGCTTCTGCCGTTTCATTTGGGGCTTCTTCTGCAAGAAAATGACCACCTGGAACACTATGTCCCTGAACATCAGTGGCAACGGCTTTCCATTCACAAATGACATTATAATTCTGTCCAATAAATCCAGAATCACCCCATAGTACAAGAACAGGCATCAGTGATTTTTTATGAAAATCGTACTGATCATGCTCAAGATCTATACTTGCTGAGGCACGGTAATCTTCACAACTGGCATGGATTGTTGCAGGGTCTGAGAAGCATCGCAAGTATTCTGCAAAAGCTTCATCTGTAATTGCTCCGGCAGTCCTTCCCCAGTGGTTGGTTTTATGTTTAAGAAAAAATTCTGGGTCGCCTTCAATTAAAGTTTCCGGAAATGGTGAAGGCTGAGTAAGAAAAAACCAATGATAATATGAGGTTGCAAATTTTTTGTCTGTCTTTTCATACATTGTGAGAGTTGGTACAATGTCCAATAATGCGAGATGAGTGATGGTGTCTGGGTAGTCTCTTGCCATGCGGTGAGCAACGCGTCCCCCCCGATCATGTCCGGCGACTGCAAATGTTTTGTGGCCCAATTTACGCATGACTTCTCGCATATCCCCAGCCATTGACCGTTTCGAATAAGGGCTGTGGTTTTGATCGGTTGTTGGCTTGTCACTATCTCCATATCCGCGAAGATCAGCGATCACAACACTGAAACTCCGAGCAAGCAGTGGCGCTACTTTGTGCCACATATAACCGGTTTGTGGATATCCATGGAGTAATAGAACTGGGAAACCACTTCCAGCAATGCGAACATGAATTCCAACACCGTTGTTGGTGACTCTTTGTTGTATAAAATCTGCTTCAAAATCCATAGATGATAATAGGCCTCTTTGATCGGCAATGGTTTAGGCCAAGGGCGAGCAAAGTTTCCTTTGTTTTAGAATTGACGTCAAGGTGGCGATTTTCGGGCCTTCAGGAATAGGCTGAATCGTTTTGGGCTGGGCTATCATTTCCGCAGTGATACTTATTTAGTTTTTATTACGGGCGTGATGGCTTAGAAAAAGATTGCTGCGTTGTTTATTAATCGTCAGTTGAGCAAATGGCAGCATGTAAAAGAACTCGCTATTTTTGGTCCAATAAAGTAGAGCTTTATTAGATTTGCATAACACTCTTTTAATCGACAGGATTTAGACAAAAGCCATGATTAAGAAACTAAAAGATTTTCCTCGTGTTTCCCTTTGCCATCAGCCGACTGCGCTTGAGGCAATGCCTCGGTTAAGCGAGGCGCTTGGTGGACCGAACCTCTGGATTAAGCGAGATGATTGTACAGGTCTAGCAACGGGTGGAAATAAAACCAGGAAATTGGAATTTTTGATTGCAGATGCTATTGAGAGTGGTGCTGACATGGTCGTCACGCAGGGAGCGGTGCAGTCTAACCACGTCCGCCAAACTGCAGCTGCTGCATGCAAATTTGGCCTCGATTGTCATGCTCTGCTCGAACGCCGTGTGCCGAACAGAGAGCCTGATTATGAAGAAACTGGCAACGTTCTCTTTGATCACATGTTTGGCACGAGCATAGAGTTTCGACCAGCGGGTTTGGATATGAATGCTGAGGCTATTGAAGCTACAAACAAGCTGGCAAAAGCGGGGCGTAAACCTTATTTCATTCCAGGCGGTGGATCTAATGAAATTGGTGCTCTGGGTTATGTCTCTTGCGCCTATGAAATACTTGATCAAATCAAAGCAAACAAATTGGACATAGGATGGATTGTATTAGCAACTGGTAGTACAGGAACGCACGCTGGCTTGCTTGCTGGATTGCATGCTGCCGGTTCGCAAATACCCGTAATGGGTATAAGTGTTCGCCAACCCAAGGACAAACAAATTGCTGCCGTGTACAAACTAACTAAAAGCACCGCAGCCAAAATTACTGAAAAGGCAATTGGCGTTGAGAAAGTGATAGTTGACGATGGATACGTTGGGGCTGGTTACGGCCAGCCCAACCAAGGAACATTAGATGCAATAAATTTGATTGCTCGACGGGAAGGGGTGCTATTAGATCCGGTTTATTCTGGCAAGGGTCTGGCTGGAATGATTGGGCTCATCGGCCAGAAATTTTTTGACACCAAAAAGGATGTCTTGTTCCTGCATACTGGTGGTGCAGCAGCGTTGTTCGCTTATGGTAGTCAGTTTTCGGTTGCAGCCGAATAGGCCCTGTTTTTTGGCTTTCAATTGCTTGTCGGGTAACATGGTGCCAATGGCATGGATGGTCATTATGCTTCTTGATCACATCAAGATGGCAATGAAAGAGTAGTCCCATGATCTTTGGAACGATCTTACGGCTTTTGTCGGCGTGCGGGCGTCATGTCCGTATTCTGCTGCCCCTTGGGGTGGTGATCGCATTGTTATTGCCAAGCAATGGTTCGTTCTTTAAGCCGGCGACTCCCTTTATTCTGGCGATTTTGGTAGGGTGTGCGCTTGTGAGGCTTGACATTGGCGCGGCACTAAAAGCAGCGCTTCGTCCGCAACGCCTATTCCGCAATTTTGCCATTTCTCTTGGTTTACTCTTGGTGTTACCAGTTATGCTTTTCACCATTGTAAAGTCGTGCGGTATGCCTAACGAAATGTTGCCCTTGGTCACTTGGTATAGTGTGGCACCGCCAGTTGGAACAACGATATGGATGTGCGTGCTGTTAGGTTTCACTGCACCGATTGCGATGGAGATAGTGTTACTCACAAATCTCCTTGCTCCATTCACCGGCCCCTTTCTTGGCGAATTTCTGCTCGGAGCTTCCGTGCCCGTATCGTCAGCGACGTTGTGTCTCCGGATTTTAGCTATTCTGGGCGGCGGTCTCTTAATAGCGCTTCTTACCAAATATACGTTAGGAGAGGATCAGATTGAGGAAAGCCGGCACCAGTTTGATGGTGTTTCTGCCATTGCAATGCTTGCATTCCTTTTACCAGTTTTTGACGGGATTGGTGTGATGGCAATAGCGGCACCGTTTTTGGCCTGCGCATGCCTTGGGCTTGCGTTTGGCTTGAACTTTGGCACTCAAGCCCTAGTTTTCCTAGTCAGCCGATTACTTTTGTGGTGCCAAATTTTTAGCCCAGCCAAAAAGGTGCAATTGCCTGAGGGCACGCGGTCAGTTGCCGTGGTTGCTGGTAATCGCAATCTGGGTCTGTATTTTGCTGCGCTTCCAGCAGATCCTTTGTTTTCACTGTTTGTTGCTGCATACCAAGTTCCACTTTATCTTACGCCAATGGTTGCGGGCTGGTTTGCAGAACGTTCACGTGACCCATGATGATATCATTATCTGTAATGAAAAAATGGCCTTTCTTGTGCTCGGCTAGAGTGGATCAATGTGAAATCGACCTCTGTAATGAGGAGACGGTTGGATGAGCAAAAGCATATATTTCCAGCTGGATGCCCGCCAGACACGCCTCAACGCAATGATTGATGCGCTTCGTGCACCCTGCTACGCACTTTGCATCACTATGGCTGGCTTTTCTGCAATTGCGCGCGAGTCTGGCTTTGATTTCATGATGGCTCTAATTACCTCGCTTGGCGTATGGGGCATGCCTGGTCAGGTAGCGTTTGCAAGCCTTTATTCGGCCGGGGCAACTCTAGTTATCATATTTGTTGCGGTGTCGCTTGCTAATATGCGGATGCTGCTAATGGTAATTTCTGCAGCAGACATGATGCACCTTAAATCACATCATTTACCGGTTTGGAAGCGTGTATTCTGGATGCAGTTTCTGGCTATTACGGCCTGGGCGCACCTCGGCTTTGCTCAACAGAAATACCCATCACATTTGTTGTTGCCCTACTATCAGGGGTTTTCCCTAACAATCTTTACTTTTGGCATTCTCGGCACCGCAATGGGCTTTTTCTTAACTGATCTTTTGCCGCTGGAGTTATTACGTATGGTGATTTTTGTCACACCCATTTATATTTTATTGCTGATTGTAAATGCGCGGCATAAGGCGAATAGGCTTGCTGTTGTGTTTGGTGGTACTCTAAGCCCACTGCTTTACCCTTTTGTTGGTGAATGGGCAATTCTTTTAGCCGGGTTTATTGGCGGAACTCTTGCCAGTCTGTATGGACGGTTTATTGCAAAATGGCATCGAGAGCCCGTAGCATGAACAAAGTTGATAGAAAGCGGACGCTTTAATGGAGGATTATAGCTTTTGTGAGTCTTGGTTGGCAGTTCTTTGCGCTATTTTGGGGACGATGATCTGGCGTGTTGCTGGTGTTATGCTAGCGTCGCGTATCCCGGCGGAGGGACCTATAATGGGCTGGGTTAATACGATGGCCTATGCGTTGGTGGCGGCTGTTTTGTTGCTGATTTTCGTCCATCCAATTGGTGTTCTTGCAACAACCAAACTTGATCAGCGGGTCATTGGACTGGCGGCGGGGCTTTTGATGATGTTTATTACCAGACGGTTGATCTTATCCTTGTTTTGCGGTGTTAGTGCATTCGCGCTAGCCATCGAATTGATATAGTAAGGTTCAGCTAAAAATCTGCAAATAGACAATGACTAAAATGGCAGTTTTTCACCGCTGTAGGACTCGTAAATACCAGTACTAGCAATGTTCAGCTTGTCAAATCGGGCCAAAAGTCCGGCGGCACTCTCTTGCGGCGAGACATCAGCCGACGGGCCGCCCATATCAGTTCGTACCCATCCGGGATGATACGCGCCGACAGCGATGCTGCGTGGAGCCAGTTCAATGGCAAGTGAGCGTGCAAGGTTAGTTGCGGCAGCTTTCGACGCTCGATAAATTGGTGCATTACTACCAGCACGTTTTTGACTACCCATAATTGATGAAATGATCGCAATTTTTCCGTATGCGCCAGACTGCTCCTCACTTTTACTATTTTTTTTAACCAAATGCGGCAGAAAAGAGCGGGCGGTGAAGAATATACCAGCAATATTGGTCATCAAGACCGCGTGGATTGCTTGGCTATGATGAGCGTCATCTTCTAGACCACCATAACCGTTCAGCACGCCAGCGTTACATACGAGAATATCAATTTTGCATTGAATCTCAGCTGCAATCTGCTTCATACTGTTTTCATCTGTCACATCAAGGCTAATGAGCGTGATTGCCTCATTTTCTTTATTTAGAGTGACAAGGTCGGTGGCCTCCTTGATATTGCGTGCACACGCTATAACCTGATCACCGTTCATTGCCGCTTGCCGAGTCATTTCTAAGCCGATACCGCGATTGGCACCTGTGATAAGAAAAGTTTTTGACATATTTACTGGCCTTTGGTTCGCTTGAGGAGATTGATTGTCGACGGCTCAAACAACTGGCGTCTTCGAATTTTTTATACCATTTGTTTAGTGTGGGATGTTGACTCTTTTGGAAGGGCAAGGTCAAAGGATTTTTAGTCTCGTTAATCTTATAAACAGACATATTTGTTAGATAAATACTGATTGCTGAAAACTTTCTTGATATTTTGGCGTGGTGTTTAGCTATGTGGTTATGTAAAAACCTAGAATGAACGATTTTTTGAAAACGATAGAAATATTAATCGACCAGTTAATATTGCATTTGCCATCTGAATGGTTCGTGGAGGCACCGTTTTTGGCAATATTGCTGTCCAATCCAAATGGAAGATATATTCTGACTGGCATTTTGGTGGTTACGGGTTTCATTGTTTTATGGGTCATTATACTTTCTGTTCAAGTGCTGTCAGGGAATCGTTTAGCCAGGGATAAGCCAACGGTATTGCAAAATGCAGATGAACAGAGCAATCTTACTGCGTCTGCTGGACCGGACGGATTTAAATTTTTCAAACGTAAAAGTACTTTTGGTTCAGTTGCTGATAACGAGGTTGTCTTGAGAGAAATTGAAAAGGAAATGCTTTTGGTTCGGAAACAATACGTAGCCGGTCATATCTTGCAAGATGTTTACGTGGCTGAAACACGTCGGCTTTACAATATTGCAAAGCCTTTAAAGCCTTAATTGGTGTTGCTGGTTTTGCTGACTAATTTGGCTATGTGTATCAAGGAATGTTGTTTTGGCAGGTGTTATTAGTAAACACTTTGGTACCAAGTCTGGTGCTTGGCATTAGAATTGCTACCAAATCAAAAGATAGGTTGTACTGTAGAAGTAATGCTAATTTGAACCTGCAGAAGTATTTTGGTTCTAACTGACCGGGTAATTGAGAGAGAATATCTGTTGTCAGAGATATAAAGGGTAAAATGGCAGCACGTGGCGCCAAGGCAGTTTTTGTCGGAAACATTAAAGGTGGTGTTGGAAAAAGCACTTTGACGGTGTATTTGACGGAATACCTACGCCAGCGTTTCAAGCGCCAGGGAGTTCTGCTCATTGACACTGACCCACAAGGTACAGCATTTGAACTACTGGAACCAAGAAGCCGCGCTGGTGAAGCCCGTTTTTTGCCTGTTGGCGACCGTTATGACGCTGTAAACATGACAACATTAGATGGTGTTCTTCGTCGTTTTCTTGCACAGGATAATGGAATTGCTATGGTTGACAGTGGTGCTGGCAAGACGGGTAATTTTTGGCGGGTAGGATTTTTGTGCAACGCCCTTTTGGTTCCCACATCCATGTCCTGGACAGATTTGCGCCCAACACTTGATTTTATCAAAGAAATTGATGACCGAAAGGAAGATCAACAATCAGCAACGCCGCATATCATTGTAGTGCCAAATCGTGTGTCACCGAATCAACGTCACTTTGACCTCATAACCTCGGCTCTTCAAGAGGTAAATGCCATTTTGGCCCCGCCGATCTCGGAACTGTCAGCAGCGCGAAATTATGACAATAGTTTTGATGGCCTCAAAGGAGTAAGGGACTCTCGCTTTTACCATGAGATTGTGAGGTTGGGCGAATTTATTGTGGAATATGTTATTAGCGGTGAGCTTGACAAAATTTATTCTCGAACGGCCAATTAAGCGTCGTTGCGCCGCGCCAATTCTGGCAATATTTGTCCGTATTTGACGAGCCGAAGAAACACTGAAACGACCCACTCCTCACGTGATCTCAAAGCGTTGCCAGCCCATCTAGGAAAATACTGGTTTGAAGCTTGCATCATCGCAGAAAATTTTCTTTCATGATAACCGTTCTTGAGCCGCCCATGCTGCATACCTCCAATAACAGAGTTTTATTCAACAAAAGTGACGCGTCAGATCGCTATGTTTGGGTTCCGCATTACAACAAAAATAGTGGAAGTTAACTTCTGCCTTGTGTAATAAATTTTTGCACGTGGACTGGTACACTCTGGCTCTCGTATATCTGCAGGATAAAGCAAAACTGGTTTCATAATCTTTCAAAGCCGATTAGGTGGCCCTTAATTGCAGCGCAAATTGTTTCCATTTTTAAAAACAGTGGATATTTTACCTGCGGTATATGGGGTTACGCTTTAACGAGGGAAGATGAATAGATATGCAAGCCCCGAAAATACAATTTTGTCCTGAAATGACCCATCAAAAACTGGGTAGTGGTTTTTTCCGGACGGTAGAAGCAGCAACATTTCCTCAATACCAGATCCGGTATTGTAATCATGAGGCGGCAGCTAGCGTCGGGCTGGATCATCTTGATGATGATTCCTGGATTGCCCATTTTGGACAATTCCAACCTCTAGCTGGGAGTTTTCCTGAGCCTTTGGCCCTGTGTTATCATGGCCATCAATTTGGGCACTACAACCCGGATTTAGGCGATGGGCGGGGCTTTCTTTTTGCCCAAATGCGGGACCAATCAAGGCGGCTGCTGGATCTTGGTACGAAAGGGTCTGGCACAACGCCATTTTCGCGCACTGCGGATGGACGACTTACTCTCAAAGGGGCCGTTCGTGAGATTTTAGCCACTGAAATGCTTGCTGGACTCAATGTGAACACATCTCGCAGTTTTTCAGTGATCGAGACGGGTGAACATCTGGATCGTCAAGATGAGCCGTCGCCAACTAGATCAGCAGTTCTGGTTAGGCTATCGCATAGTCATATACGGATTGGAAGCTTTCAGCGGCTGGCCTATATGGATGATATGGACGGTATCGAAATCTTGGCCCGCCATGTGGCCCGCTATTATTTCTCGGAGTCTGAAAAGGTTGGTGACCAGCAGCTTAGCAGCCTAGATGCGGACGCCCCCTTAGCTGATCTTTTACCGAGTCTACTTTTGCGTATCTCCGCAGCCATTGCAAACACTGTGGGTAGCTGGCTTGCTGCCGGCTTTGTGCATGGTGTGTTGAATACGGATAATTTTAATGTGACTGGAGAGAGTTTTGATTATGGTCCATGGCGATTTCTGCCACAGTTTGAGCCAAATTTGACGGCTGCTTATTTTGACCAGACAGGGCGGTATGCCTACGGCCGGCAACCTGACGCTGCGCTGTGGGCGGTTTGCCGACTAGCTGATTGTTTTGTAAAATTAGTTCCACAAAAAGATTTAGAAAACCAGCTCAGATCCTTCCATTCCCTTGTTGAGGCCCGGCTTGCGAAACAGATTCAATGGCGTTTGGGAATTGTCTTTGATCGTGACGACTCTGATAGAGATGCTGCACTCGTGCGTGATTTTTTTGTTGCCGCGAAAGCGAGCCAATTTGGTTTTGACCAAATATTTCATGACCTTTATGGCGGTCAACCGCGTATTGAGGGGTATGTTGCTAATTATTGGAGACCTGTTCTTAATTATCTGCAGGATGCGTTGCCGCGCGATGTAGCGGCTCTTGACCATCCCCATTTTCAATCGCAAAAAGCTCTTTCTATGACAATCGATGAAGTTGAAGCAATTTGGGAACCCATCGCAGCCAATGATGATTGGTCGTTATTATCTGCCAAACTAGCGGCAATTCACCAAATGCGACAGGCATATGGTGTTGGTGATGGGCCATTACCCCGCATAGTTGGCGGTCCCGCTTCTTAATGTTCACTGGGAGCCACACCACGATTCATTACCTCGCGAAGCACAAAATTGCTTTCCATGCGGAGAACGTGGGGCAGGGCTGACAGGTAGGTGGAATGGACCCTGCCAAAGTCATTTACATCTTGCGCCGCAACACGCAGAATATAATCGTTTTCACCAGCAATCAGGAAACAGGCTAACACCTGAGTAATTTTGGCAACAGCTTGCTCAAACTCGGCCATCATCTCGGCTGATTGTCCATGCAGTGTAATTTGCACTAGAACCAGTACTTCTTGCCCCATTTTGGCAGCATTTAAATGGGCATGATACCCGTCGATGACACCGGCTTTTTCTAAGTGCGAAACACGTCTAAGGCATGCTGATGGGGATAGTCCCACAAGCGTTGCAAGATCGACATTCGAAATTCGAGCATTGTTCTGTAGGGCTCGTAAAATTGATCGGTCAATCCTATCCATGATACTCAGTACCAAAGCCTATCAATTAAGGTGTAAAATTGCATATTTTTAGTTATTACCATCTAAAAATATCAATATTTACGAATATAACACAAGAAAACGCAAGAAAAAACTAGCAAAATTCGCATATTATTAAAGATTAGAACGCACAAAAATAAGGCTTTTTGCGGCGTTTTGGTGGTTGGTAATTTATCGTGCTGCGGGACCTTCGAAGGTCTAAGAATATGCGCGAATATGGGTAGGTCTAGTACGACAGCCAGAATGAGCGGCCGTTTCTATGAACTAAGTTTGGAGAGTGGATAATGCTTGTGGGTGTCCCAAAAGAGATTAAAACACGTGAATTTCGTGTTGGCCTTGTTCCTAGTTCGGTTGCCGAGTTGGTTGATCGTGGACACCAAGTGGTTGTTGAAAGCAAAGTCGGAGCAGGTATTGGTGCGAGCGACGAAAAATACCGTGCCGCTGGTGCGGAAATTGTGGAGTCAGCGACTGAGGTTTTTGCCAGAGCAGATATGATTATTAAGGTCAAAGAGCCACAGCCAAATGAGTGGGTCCAACTGTCAGCAAACCAAATTATATTTACGTATCTCCACCTTGCTGCTGATGCACCGCAGGCTCATGGGTTAGCCCATTCGGGGTGCACTGCTATTGCCTACGAGACTATTACCGATGATGCTGGTGGCCTACCGTTATTGGCACCCATGAGTGAGGTTGCTGGACGGTTAGCAGTGATTGAAGGTGCAACGAATTTAAAAGCCAATATGGGTGGCCGTGGTGTGCTGATTTCTGGCGTTCCCGGGACCTTGCCCGCTGAAGTCCTAGTGGTCGGCGGCGGCGTTGTCGGTATCAACGCTGCAAAAATGGCTGTTGGTCTTGGCGCACGGGTCACTGTGTTTGACCGATCCGTGCCACGGCTTCGCTATCTTTCTGATATTTTTGGCAATAGCATCACAACACGTTATTCGAGCAATGCGGCTCTTGCTGAAGCCATCAAAACAGCTGATATGGTTATTGGTGCTGTTTTGATCCCCGGCGCAGTAGCACCAAAGCTAATTACCCGTGCGCAGTTATCAACAATGCAACGAGGCGCGGTCTTGGTGGATGTGGCCATTGATCAGGGTGGCTGTTTCGAGACATCACAGGCAACAACGCATGATAAACCAACTTACATTGTCGATGATATTGTTCATTATTGTGTTGCAAATATGCCAGGCTCTGTTCCACGCACTTCATCTGAAGCGTTAAACAATGCCACTTTGCCATATGTTCTTGCGCTTGCCGACAAAGGTCTTGACGCCCTTGACGAAGACGCACATTTGGCCAATGGGCTAAATGTTAGAGGTGGCAAGATTGTACATCAGGCGGTACTAGATGCCATTGGTTAAAAGCCTGAAGGTTAGGACTATTCCAAAACCTAACATTAGGGCGACTTTTAGTTGCCTCTTAATTTTATTACAAATATCTTTTTTATCAAGGTGAGGTCTTTAAAACGCGTTTTTACCTCCCACTTTTGCAGGTTTGGTGTCAGTGGCTAAGGGCATCTTTATGAGTTTGATTAACCGGACCTGACCCTCCTTTCAACAGAGGCTGACGAGTAAGGGGAGGCGTATGATGAAAAAACAAGCCGATTCAAAAAAAAAGGTTGACCGGAGCAACGCATTGACAGATAAAACGGCCAGTTCCGGCATTTCGCGGGAAGCCATTTGCATGTGTTTCATTGCAGATTTTGGGGCCATAGCTCAGCTGGGAGAGCGCCTGCTTTGCAAGCAGGAGGTCGTCGGTTCGATCCCGTCTGGCTCCACCACTTAATCTAAAAATTAAGAAGTCGTCCTCGCGAGGGTAGATCGCGTTGGCTTTATAAGCGAAAACTAAAGCGTGTTTTAATTACGCGAGGACGATATCGCATTTTACCATCGGCATGAAGTTATATACTCTATAACCAGTGTTTCCAAATTGTTACGGCAGGTTCTTCTTGGTCTCCCTCAGTTCAAAAGATAAAAAAGTGCTTTTATCGTTTTTTTGGTTTATTCTTTAGCGTTGGGTTGTTTTGGTCTGGTTAATTTCGCTGCGGTGCTAAGGGAGGATACCATGAAATTAGATATGACACATTCTCAAGACTCTTATTCGATGGCAGCCATGGAAAGAATGAAAATTGAACTTGAATCTCTTGTCAGAAAGCTAAATGAAGTTGGATCGGCATTAGCCACTCTAAACTTGTTTCGACGCGCTGACATTGAATTTGACGGTAAAAAACGCCGATTACGTGATTTTGCTGAGATTGATCTTGGGCCAGATCCAATGGCTGGTACTTTTAAAGTTATAATACATAACGAAGTTGCGATCCCAGGTGCAATTAGCATATTGAAAGAAAATAATTTTATAAACATAGATGCAAGCTCGAAGCGTGAATTAAAAGTTGTTAAGCCAAGACTTACTGTACAACAAGAAGATGATCTGGAGACAGAGGTAAAAAGGTGGACAAAGTCCTCCTTGTCCAAGCTCTCTTCTATTAAGTCAGACGCGTTGCAACGGGTTCAAGCTGCCATTAAGGCGGAGTACATCGAACCAAAAGAGTCAAAAGCAGCTACCCAACAATTGGATGCCCTAATTGACCAAGCCACAAAACATGCGAGTATCCTAGGTCTGATCCGACGAAAACAGCTTATTGGTGGAGGTTTGACTTTTGATGGGCCTGAAGAAGAGACGCTCTACAAGCGGATCAATGACCGCGAATACAAAGACCCGTGGCAAGAAATGTTGATCCCAAAAATTGATGAAGAAAATGAGGATTAGGTATTGTTTGATAATACTAAAGACCCACAAAAAGCTGGTGAAGGTCAGTTTACCCACAGACAATTGAATAAGCAAGAGCTAGCCGGCAAGTTGGCGAGCTCAAATGATATGAGGCAGCTTGCGATCAGAAGCCTTATGGAAAATTTGCCCGTTGGTGTTGATGATAAGCTGACAACAGTAAAAGCTGCGCATCATGTCGACAAGGACCGGTTCCAAAGCGCATTTCGTATTCTCATGGGAGACGTTAAATCTTGACGATAACAGATTGAGTCTTGACGAGGCGACTCGTTGCCGCATTTTTTTTAAAAAAGCAGACACTCCATGCCCGCTTTTTCAACATTGTCTATATGGCGAGATTCGCGTGCTCTTTTATGCCACTTTTGCGAGCTTTTTAGGCTTGGTATTTATTTCAATCTTTTTCGGACGATCAGCGTCAGGCACCTCTTTGTGAAGAAAGATAGTGAGTACGCCATCGATGAATTGGGCATCCTCCACCTTCATATATTCAGCCAACCGGAACATCTTTGAAAAAGCTCGTTTAGCAATGCCTTGGTGGATATAATTACCACCTTCTTCCGCTCTGTTTGCCTCTATTTTCAATATGCCCTTTTCAGTCTGCAAATTAATGTCGTCTTGTGAAAAGCCTGCGAGCGCCACTTCTATCCGGTAGTTTTCATCATCATCTTTAGCAATGTTATAGGCGGGATAATTCGGTTCTTTGCGATCAGCTAGTGCGTTAAGTTCTTCAAACAACGTGTCAAAACCAACGAATTGCCGAGCCATTGGGGTGCTAAAAAAAGTCATTTTCATCTCCTTATTTGTTAAGCGAGTGTTGTGCCATCTCCTTCAAAGCAAGACGGCAAGGCTAGTAAAACGATGTGGCCCACAACGGCACCACTAACCGTAAATGGGTAATAAAATTCAATATTCAAGCCTTAAACTGGAAACTCTTCTGAGGTCGTTAAATTTTTGCCAACAAAAAGCTCCAGTGCGCCGAGCTGTGGGTTAGGGTTCAACATAATGCCGGGCCATTCAAACGCGATTGAGATGAGAACAGGTATAAAAAAGATAAGGAACTTGATATTGATCGGAATCAGATAACAGACTCCGCTTCATTAAAAAAGACAGGTGCCTAGCTAAAATAGACCAGAGGTTAACTATGTCTTAATTTTTGCGGCGCTCGTGCAACTGGGGGGCTTGCCATACAAGCCTGTTCTAATTTTTATTACCCTAAAAAATTTACTGAAGCTCGAAGCAATAGTATTTGGATAAAGTCTCTCAGGAAATCTGATTACTAGGCTTTTGAATCTCGGTCTATTGACAATTTGCGGGCTTTCGCATAAACCACAGCCCGGTTGCAAGACAGCCTTTATCGTTTAGTTTTTTAACTTACCGTTTGTTGATTTGTACTGTTGTTATGATCGAGACATCGCGGTAGTGTAGAGCCTAGCGTTGATCGCGTAAAATAGCACTGATGGGGCTAAAAGGAAGAGTAAGAAATGGCCGTTCCAAAGAGTAAAATTACCAAGTCAAAGCGCAACATGCGTCGGGCTCACGATGCTTTGTCTTCAGACGCTTTTGTGGAAGACAAGGTAACCGGTGAGTTGCATCGTCCACATCACATAGATATGAAGACAGGTATGTACCGAGGCAAGCAAGTTTTAAAAGTTAAAGAGCGCATCTAAACCTCAAAGAAATAACCGTACGTTGCCAACTCTGTGTGGCGGTGTTTTGGTTTGTTATAGGTATCAAACGTAATGAATGATAAAAGCGCAAAGTATGGGATTGGTTCGATCGTGAGGCATCGCGTCTACCCATTCCGCGGTGTGGTTGTCGATGTCGATCCAGAATTTGATAACACTGATGAATGGTATGAGGCGATTCCTGCTGAGGTGCGGCCCGATAAAGAACAACCCTTTTATCATTTACTTGCTGAAAATTCTGATAGTTATTACTCAGCGTATGTTAGCCAACAAAATTTATTGCCAGACGCTGAAAACGGGCCTGTCAGCCACCCTGACGTTGATGATATGTTTGATGGGTTAGATGGTGAGCGTTATTTATTGCACCCTGAGGCTTTTAACTAGTAAAATATTCCTTGTCCCAGTCTTTGATAATGACTACTAACGCGTTGTTGCATTAGCCTGCGTCGTGTTGTCTCAGTCGCAAATTTATTTCTAAAATATTATGCTGTTCACTTGAAATACTTGGACGCGGCGTTTATGTCTAACAAAACAGGACTAATTTAGTCTGGATTTTGATAATCATTCTTAAGTGAGGTTGCTTTGGAGGCGCAGCACGCCAACATGAAGCGACATCTGATGAGGGACATAAGGCAGAGATGCTGCGATTAAACCGGATGACTGATTATGCCATTCTTGTTCTTGGAGCGCTCGCGCGCAGGCATGGGGAAACACTGGCATCGGGGCACCTGGCCCGAGTGACAAAATTGGCTCAGCCCACCGTTGCGAAAGTATTGAAAATGCTTCTTGCCGCTGAACTTGTTGAAACCCAGCGAGGTGTGAGGGGCGGTTACCGAATAAAGAAGATTTTAGCGGATATTTCCCTTGTGGATATCGTTGAAGCGATGGAGGGTCCGATCGCGGTTACTGACTGCATTGAGGGCGCACGCCAGCCCTGTTCGGCAAGTAAATGCTGTTGCATGCGCAATCACTGGAATCATGTAAATCTTGCTATTCGCAGGGCACTTATGGATGTCACGCTTGAAGATTTAACTAATCCGGCAGCGTTATTCCCGTTGCCGCAAACATCGCCAATGATCAAAGACAACCAGCGACTTGCACCGCAGCAAACCGCGTAATAACAGAAAAAAAGGAAACGCCTAATGGCCGCGACCCAACAAACTATCGACACGCTAGAAGAAGCTACTGGTAAGTATAAATACGGCTTCGTCACTGACATCGAATCAGACAAGGCACCAAAAGGGTTAAATGAAGACATCATCCGGTTTATTTCCGCAAAAAAGGAAGAGCCAGAGTGGATGCTTGATTGGCGTTTGAAAGCTTTTGAGATGTGGCAGAAGATGGAGTCGCCGGATTGGGCAAAGCTGGATATTCCGCCGATCGATTATCAGGATATCCATTATTACGCCGCGCCAAAAACTGTTGAAGGTCCTGCATCATTGGATGAAGTTGATCCTGAATTGCTAAAAACATATGCCAAATTGGGAATCCCCCTTGACGAACAAAAAGTTTTGGCGGGAGTAGTTGCAGTTGATGCGGTGTTTGACTCGGTTTCAGTTGCAACCACATTCCGCAGTGAGCTTGCTAAAGTTGGGGTGATTTTCTGCCCAATTTCAGAGGCAATTCGGGATTATCCGGATCTGGTAAAAAAATATCTTGGGTCGGTTGTGCCGATCGGTGACAATTATTTTTCGGCCCTTAACTCGGCTGTCTTCACCGATGGATCATTTGTGTTCATTCCAAAGGGTGTGCGGTGCCCGATGGAACTATCCACCTACTTCCGTATAAATGAGGCTAATACTGGCCAGTTTGAGCGCACATTGATCATCGCCGAAGATGCTTCTTATGTCAGCTATTTGGAAGGGTGTACTGCCCCGCAGCGCGATGAGAACCAATTACATGCTGCGGTTGTGGAGTTGGTAGCGTTTGACGATGCTGAAATCAAATACTCAACAGTGCAAAACTGGTTTCCGGGTGATGAGAATGGCGTTGGTGGTATATACAATTTCGTCACAAAACGCGGTGCATGTCGGGGAGATCGGTCAAAAATTTCATGGACACAGGTTGAAACTGGATCAGCAATCACCTGGAAATACCCATCATGTATCCTGCAAGGCAAAGACTCAGTGGGTGAATTCTATTCCGTAGCGCTAACTAACAATTGTCAGCAGGCCGATACCGGCACTAAGATGATACACATTGGCGAAGGTAGCCGATCAACAATCATTTCAAAGGGGATTTCGGCCGGGCGCTCACAGAACTGTTACCGCGGCCTTGTGCGGGTCCAACCGGGTGCCGAAAACGCCCGCAACTTTACTCAATGTGACTCGCTCCTTGTTGGTGACAAATGTGGGGCGCACACGGTTCCTTACATTGTTTCGCGTAACCCAAGCGCCAAAATTGAGCATGAGGCAACAACCTCGCGCATTTCTGAGGATCAGATGTTTTACTGCCAACAACGCGGTATTTCAATTGAGGATTCAGTGTCGCTCATCGTCAATGGTTTTTGCAAAGAAGTTATGAAAGAACTTCCAATGGAATTTGCCGTTGAAGCGCAAAAGCTTATTGGGATTAGCCTTGAAGGTTCGGTGGGGTAACCCACACCCGTCTCCGGGCAATTAACTTGAGACCACTTTAAATATAATTGGAAAGATTTATGGCACCATTACTAGAAATTAAAGATCTTCATGCTTCGGTAGGTAACACGCCGATTCTGAAAGGTATAAATTTAACAATAAATCCCGGTGAAATTCACGCAATCATGGGTCCAAACGGATCTGGCAAAAGCACGATGTCTTACGCGCTTGCTGGGCGCGAGGGCTATGAAGTAACCGGCGGTGACATTCTCATGAATGGCAAATCATTTCTGGAAATGGAAGCCGATGAGCGCGCCCGTGCTGGCATGTTTTTGGCGTTTCAATATCCAGTAGAACTGCCCGGTGTCGGGGGCATGAGTTTTCTGCGGGCAGCGGTGAATGCGCGCCGTATCGATGCTGGTCAAAATGAAATTGATCAACTGGAATTTGTGAAATTGGTGCGAGCCAAGGCCAAGAATCTAAACATTGAGGACGAGATGCTAAAGCGGGCTGTCAATGTTGGATTTTCTGGCGGTGAGAAAAAACGTTATGAAATCTTGCAAATGGCGCTTCTTGAGCCAACCCTATCAGTTTTAGACGAGACAGACTCAGGGTTGGATGTTGATGCTTTGAAAGTGGTATCAGAAGGAGTAAATCTGCTTCGTGATCCCAAGCGCAGCATGCTTGTTATTACGCATTATCAGCGTTTGTTGAACCATATTGTACCTGATTACGTACATATTTTGGCGGATGGGAAAATTCGTCGGTCAGGTGGAAAAGAGCTTGCACTCGAGGTAGAGGAGTCAGGCTATGCAGGCATCAACGATGCAGCTTAATTTAGAGGACATGACCGGACTTACCGGAGTTCGGGCAGGGGCTTGGCAGCGCTGGCGGGAGACAGGTTGGCCGGATCGTTATGCCGAGCAATGGCGGTTTACGCGTCTCTCCGATGTTGAAAAAATGAATCTGCGTCCAGCGCAAAATGCTGCCACCGTACCCGGCACGAAGGCCATTTCGGCAAAATTGCCCCATAATGCTATTGTTTTGCCCTTTAACAATGGTGTTCTGGATTTCGCGAGCCTTTCTGATTTGCCACCAGGGGCCAGCGCAAGCCAACTGGATGGCAATGACACGGACCTTGCAAAGCTGGCCGGTTTGGTGCCGAAGTCACATCCCATCAGCAATTTGTCACTTGCCGCGATGAGCAGTGGGGTTCATTTAGAGTTTACCGGTGCAGTTGAGGCACCTATTATTCTTGCCTTTACTGGTGATGATGAAAGCCTGTCTGCGCATCCCGTTGTGTCAGTTCGGTTGCGAGATGGTGCATCGGCAGTGTTGGCAGAATGGCATCAGGCTGCTGTTGGGCTGTCTGCTCCTTTGATGTCAGTTGACGTTGGAGCAGAAGCGCGTCTCAGTTATGCGAAAGTACAGCAGGACTCAACAAATAGCACGCATCTTGCCGCAACTGGTCTCCGGCTTGGCGAAGGGGCGATTTTTGACGGGTTTCAAATTTCTGTTGGTGGTGCATTGGCGCGGCTTGAAACGCATGTGACGCTATCCGGTGAAAATGCAGATTGTTCCTTATCGGCGATCTATCTTGGTCGTAGTAAACAGCATCATGACATCACCACGAATATGAATCATGCTAGTGGTCATTGCCTCTCAAAGCAGATTATCCGTGGGGTGCTGGATGATAAAGCGCGAGGGGTTTTTCAGGGTAAGGTGCATGTGGCTCCAGACGCCCAGAAGACGGATGGGCAGCAAATGAGCCGCGCGTTGTTGCTTTCGCGCAAAGCTGAAGCAGATGCTAAGCCGGAATTGGAGATTTATGCTGATGACGTGCTGTGTGCGCATGGTGCAACGGTAGGTGAGCTTGATGAAACTCAATTATTCTATTTGACAAGCCGTGGAATTGACCGACAAAAAGCGCGTGCGATGCTGATTTCAGCCTTTCTTGATGATGCAATCGATAACATCAGTCATGTGGGGTTGGCAGATATGCTGCGTTCTGTCACAACAGCATGGATGAGTGCCACAGG
>CACEJY010000032.1 GCA_902559985.1 uncultured SAR116 cluster alpha proteobacterium
TTGTTTCTTTTTCAGTAAGCGTCTGCACGCTTTCACTGCCAATGTCACAAAGCATTTTATTTGCCTCAAAATAATGCAAAAATGCTTCAACACGCGGATAGATCAAGCATAATTTGGCCAAGAAAAACCCGGCTGAAAAGCTGGGGTTGTTGGCTGGGGCGGTAGGATTCGAACCTACGATACACGATACCAAAAACCGATGCCTTACCACTTGGCCACGCCCCAATTCATGTGAAGCTGCAATTTAGCGGTCAAGTTTACAGCAATCAAGTCTGTTCTTTGCTTAACGCAAGCTAAAAACACTCCGATCGGTGGGATCGTTCAAAAGGGATGCGTATCAGCTTGTGTTTTTAGTTGAAGAATATGTGTAACTTGTGTCCAATAGCCCATATTTTGTAATTGTTTTGCTGTTATTTTTGCAGCGTCTCTGTTTTCAAAAAAAGCAAAACAACTTGCCCCACTGCCCGACATTGCTGCTGCAAGGACACCGTTTGTCTCCGTCAATTTATCAAGGCAAATTTTGATTTGTGGCACGAGTGAGGCTGCTGTTTCGGTCAAATCGTTGCCGAGCCCGACTAGATTAGCTGCGTTTAGCGTGGATAGTGGTCCGCCAAACCCACTACCAGATTTTCTTTTGGAGTGCGCAAAGCTGTCAAAGACATCTTTGGTTGATAGGGCTACCCTTGGATTAACCAGAAGCACAGCTCCTATTTTTGGCAGATCATGTGGCGTTAAAATTTCGCCAATATTGGCAATACGCTGGCAGCCTCTCGCAAGGCACACTGGAACATCAGCTCCAATTTTCAGGCCAATATCATAAAGATTATGCTGACTGAGTGGCGTTTTGCTTTGTTCATTAATAGCAAGGAGAAGGGCCGCGGCATCACTTGACCCGCCCCCAAGGCCGGCCTCTACTGGAATCTTTTTTTCAAGTACAATGCGTAATGGACCAATGCAACCTCCACTTTGGCGAAAAGAATTTAGGGCGCGTATGACGAGGTTGTTTTGTGTGTGGGAATTGAATGTGCCGGCGAATTCCCCGGTCAGAACAAGCTCATCCTTATCAGCCGGGTAAATGGTCAAATTATCGCCATACTCAGTAAACGCAACAAGTGAGTCAAGCAAATGATATCCCGCGTTGTTTTTCCCACAAATTCGAAGAAACAGATTGATTTTAGCTGGTGCTATGACTTTTATCATTGCCTGAGCTTATCAGCAATGCTGGCTTTTAAATCATCATCATCAGTAATTGACAGTGCATATTGCCATTTGAAACGGGCTTCAACAAATCGACCTGTTGCCCAGTAAGCATCACCAAGATGATCGGAAATCACTGGGTCAACTGGCTCAAGAATGGTAGCCTGTTCAAGAAACGCAACAGCGAGATCAAGGTTGCCTAGTTTGAAATGTACCCAGCCAAGTGAGTCAACAAAATATCCACTGCGAGGGCGGAGGCGAACTGCCCGTTCAATCAGGTCTATTGCATCCTCAAGATTGCGCCCCTCATCTGCCCACCAATAACCTAGATAATTAAGGGTAAAAGGGTCTTGAGGGTTCTTTCTCAACGCTGCTCGGAAACTATTTTCGGCTAGATAGTCTTCATCTAACTGTTCGTAGGAGATAGCAAGATTGCGGTCAAGGGTCGCTGATGACAAGCCAAGAGAGATTGCCATCAAATATGCATCACGTGCTTTATCCAACTGATCAGATATGCGGTAAAGATCTCCAAGTTCTTTTTGCAGAAACGCATTTTTGCTATCTTTATTCAGGTAACTTTGCAGGCGGCTAATTGCAAGTCCGATGTTTTCTGAACGATCAAGATTAACTTCCAAAAGTAGACGCGGTTGACTCCATACCCCAGTGTGATCAATAGCGGCCAATTGTTCTTTTGCGCTTTGTTTCTGGTTTATTTCACTCAATTCTTGCGCAACCAAAAAGCGCGCTCTTTCTGACTGAGGATTAAGATATAAGGCAAGACCTAGGCGTGCTTTTAAGATGTCGTTATTTTTTGACTGACTTGCAATCAGACTTAAATCAA
This sequence comes from uncultured SAR116 cluster alpha proteobacterium, assembly GCA_902559985.1. Taxonomy (GTDB): domain Bacteria; phylum Pseudomonadota; class Alphaproteobacteria; order Puniceispirillales; family Puniceispirillaceae; genus UBA3439. Next base: position 2,039 of record CACEJY010000032.1, read on the forward strand.
TAATTCCAGCAGCGATATGGTGGGCAATTTTTGGAGGGGCTTTTTGGCGAGAAAGTACTTTATGGATCTTTAATTTATCAAAGCCATTTGGCAGCTGTGCGATCAGTTGCCCTAGCTTAATTTTTTTGTTATGTCGTGCATAAAGACTAGCAAGCTGAAGCAGAAGCTGTGATGATAAGTCATTACGTTTAAAGAGTTGGTCAGCTAACTTTAACATCTCGTCACTATCGCCAAGATAATCGGCCATTCTTGCCGCCTGCATTGTGAAAATGGCTGGGGCATGTTTGTTTCCCGATATGTTCGCGTTGCTTGATTGGATGAGATACGATAATCCGGCGGGTCCCTGCCCCTTAGCAGCTAATGCCCAGGCTCTGATAATTGTAGCTACGGGTTGGGCGTCGATATCTTCAGCAATCAAATCAGCTAGAACCAAAACCGCATCCCAGTCTTCCATTAAAATTGCCTGTGCTGTTGCAGGCTCACTTGCAAATTTACTGGCAATATTCACCAATTCCATTTCACGTGCTAACGTTGCAGCAGCGTCAATATTACCGAGCTGATATTGAGCGTAAAAAGCCTGCTTTAAGAGGTCAGCATTGCTTTGATCAAAACTCAGCGCAGTCAGATAAAAATCAGCAGATGCTTTGAAATCTTTAAAATAAAGTGCTTGTCGGGCTGCTAAATAATTTGCTGCGGTCGACTTCATTTGTAAGTCGTGGCTTATTGATGCAATTGATTTTGTTGATGTAATGGTGCTACCGCAAAATGCTAGAGACAATACGACAAGCAATCGGCGACACCATTTCTTTCCAGCTTGGAATGATGATAGTTGGGTCAAAGATTTGTTAGCCATAAAAAATATTTGAAAACTGTCCAACGCCACTCTCACATATTGGGGTAATTAGGCCCGCCTCCACCTTCTGGGCTGACCCACACGATATTTTGTAATGGGTCTTTAATATCACATGTTTTGCAATGAACACAGTTTTGTGCATTGATTTGCAAACGTGGATTACTGTCCTCATCATTCTGAACAATTTCATAAACCCCAGCCGGGCAATAACGTTGTTCTGGCGAATCATAGATTGCTAAATTATGACTGATCGGGATCTCTGCATTTTTTAAGGTTAGGTGGGTGGGCTGGTTTTCTTCATGGTTAGTGCCTGACAAAAAGACTGATGAGTTCCGGTCAAAACTGACAATTCCATCCGGCTTTGGATATTCGATTACGGGCGCATCTTTGGCAGGCTTTAAATATTCATGATCATTATGGTGTCGAAATGTCCATGGTGCTTTTCCGAACAATACATAGGTATCGATTGCAGCATGAACTAGTCCCAACCACAAACCCTTGGCAAAGCCGGGCCGGATGTTACGGACCTTGTAAAGTTCAGCCCATAGCCAGCTTTCTTGGAGGCGTGTTGAATAACTTGATGGTTCATCACCCTCCTCGATTTCATCTAATGCTTCAAAAATTGCTTCAGCAGCCAGCATGCCTGATTTCATTGCCGTGTGGGTGCCTTTGATCTTTGGCACATTCAAAAAGCCTGCGGTACAGCCGACAAGACAGCCTCCTGGGAAGGTCAGTTTGGGCACTGATTGAAATCCGCCTTCATTAAGGGCGCGTGCACCATATGAAACGCGGCGCCCGTCGATAAATGTATCGCGCACGGCTGGATGGTTTTTAAATCTCTGAAATTCTTCAAAAGGTGATAAATGCGGGTTGCTGTAATCAAGCCCCACAACATAGCCAACAGCAACCTGATTGCCCGTTAAATGATAGAGGAATGACCCGCCATAAACATCGTTTGACAAGGGCCAACCAACTGAGTGCCAGGCCAAGCCTGGCTTTGCTTTTTCAGGGTTAATATCCCATAATTCTTTAATGCCAATTGCAAAGGTTTGTGGGTCTTTACCCTCGCGCAGATTAAATCTTTCAAATAGTGTTTTTGTAAGATGGCCACGGCAACCTTCGGCAAAAATTGTCTGTTTAGCGTGGAGTTCCATGCCGCACATGTAATTGTCAGTAGGGTTACCATCTTTGCCAATTCCCATATCACCGGTTGCTACACCTTTAACTCGTCCTAGATCATCATACAGAACTTCGGCGGCAGGAAATCCGGGATAAATTTCAACGCCAAGTGCTTCGGCTTGTTGGCCAAGCCAGCGACAGAAATTGCCGAGCGAAATGATATAATTGCCATGGTTGTTCATGCTTGGGGGTGTTGGCATGCGAAAACTACCAGTTTCAGTCAGAAACATGAATTTGTCCGCGGTGACGGGTGTATCAAGCGGCGCACCGCGATCACGCCAATCTGGGATAAGCTCATTCAAGGTGCGCGGCTCTAAGACGGCTCCTGATAAGATATGCGCTCCCACTTCGCTACCCTTTTCGATGAGACAAACTTCGACGTCTTTACCAGCTTCATTTGCTAATTGTTTAAGCCGAATCGCTGCAGATAAACCAGATGGTCCACCGCCAACAATTACAACATCAAATTCCATGACTTCGCGTTCCATCATCGTTCCTATCTAATCGGTCATCGTTTATATGTATGCCTGTCAAAATTACCCTGGCTGCAGTCGGTAAAAGAAACCCAAAACAGCCTCAGAGCTAATTGATAAAATTCGGCGCTCATGTAAAATGGATATTGCGCGCTTTTGTGTCAATGAAACAACCAAAATTTGGTGGGTTTTGATATGTCAACTCAGATTTATGATCGAAATGATATAATTGCAATGCTGCGCTACCAATTTGAAATGGGCATCGATGAAGCGTTATTGGATTTTCCGGACGCGTTAGCATCGCCTGTAAAGTTGAGTGAGTTGTTGGCCCCAACAAATATGACACTAGATTTGCCGGCAAAAACACCTGCTGGTCCAATTATTGGCCCCATGGGGAAAAAAGCAACAAAACTGCCGCCCTCACGAAATGGGCGTGTAGCAGTTGCACCGGCCGTGGCAGCGTGCCCATCCTTCTCCAACGCCACTGATCTCTCAAAGATTACCAGCTTGGCCGATTTACGCGCTTGTCTTGCCGCGCTTGATGATTGTCCATTGAAACATACGGCAAGTAACCTTTGTTTCGCCGATGGCAACCCGGGAGCGCGCGTTGTGATCATTGGTGAGGTGCCCGGCCGTGATGAAGATCGGATGGGGGTTCCTTTTGTGGGCTTTGCTGGCCAATTATTGGATAAAATGCTGGCATGCATAGGCCTTGATCGCACGTCAACCTATTTGATTAATATGTTACCTTGGCGGCCACCAGGTAATCGTACACCAACAGATGAAGAATTTGCAATGCTAACACCATGGCTGTTCCGGCATGTTCAGTTAGCCAAACCTGAATTCATTCTGCTGCTGGGTGGGGCGGCCGCGAAACTTGTTTTTGGCAGTCAGGATGGTATTTTGAAGCTTCGCGGAAAATGGCGTGAAATTGATTTTGGCGATGGGGTGATGCGGCCAACTCTGGCAAGTTTGCATCCGGCTTATCTATTGCGTTCACCAGCTCAAAAGCAGCTTGCCTTTGAAGACCTGCTAATGCTGGCTAGCCGTCTTAATCTGGCCGCCGTTGATAATAAATCTGGTTGATCCGCGCGCAGCGACAAGGTACCAACTACATGGTGGACGTCTGGCGGGGTTTGGTAAGAATGACCTATTGTTCAGCAACCCCCGGATCAAAAGGCCATATAATGATTTTTAACCAATTCCCCAAACCCTTAAATCTTCCAATTTTGAACGGGTTTATGGGCAGCCCCGTCCAATTTTTTGGTTTCAATTCACTTATAACCAGCTTACTGATTTCTTTGGTAATCATGCTGTTCCCTGTGGCTGTTTTTGCCGGATCAGTGCAGCAGCCATTAAGCGGTTACGATGTTGCACAATATAAGCGTCTGTTAGAATTGCAGAAGGTCGGCAACATGAAACAGGCGATCCGCGAGATGGGTCGGATCAAAGACCCTATGTTAAAAGGTCATCTTCTGGCCCAGCGTTACCTTCATCCAACAGCATGGCGATCTAGTTATAAGGAATTATCCAGCTGGCTTTCTGAATATAATGATCACCCAGATGCCAGCCGTATATACTGGCTTGCTAAACGCCGGCAGCCGGCAAAGGTACGTGCACCAAATGCACCTAAACCGGGCTATTTAAATGGCTATGGTCAGGCTGGCGCCTATGGATATCGCCCCCGGATTCCAGAGAGCAAGGTGGGTCGTGCATCGCCAACTCGTACCGCGTCCGTTGCGCGCAGCATTCGTCGCGCTATTGGCCGCGGTTGGCCATCTGGCGCGTTGGACATTGTCAATGACCCAAAAAACAAACGCTACTTGACCGCTGCCGAAGAAGGTCAGCTTCGTGGTGAGATTGCACATGCTTATTTTATTTTTGGCGTTGATTCAAAGGCTATCCGTCAGGCACGTTATGCTATTGCTATTGGTCGGGCACATGCCCAACTCGCCTATTGGGCGGGCGGTCTGGCTGCGTGGCGTAGTGGTCAATTTGACCTTGCCGGTCAGTTTTTCCGGACGCTTGCTAATTTGCCTGAAGCTAGCCCTGGTCAGCGCAGTGCAGCAGCTTATTGGGCGCATCGGATTGAGCTTCGGCAAGGAAGACCACTTGAGTCGATTCGGTATTTGGAATTATCAGCTCGTGAAATTGATAGTTTTTACGGGGTTGTTTCTCGCTACGCGCTGGGCCAGCAGATTAACATTTCCTTTGATCTGCCTAAAATCCATGAGGCGTTTTTTTCGTGGTTGGCCAAGAGGCCCGGTGGTAAGCGGATGTACGCATTATTGCAGCTAGGTGAGACGCATGCGGCCGAACGTGAATTACGATATCTGTGGATGGAAATGCCCGAAGAATATCGCCTTGGGGTGATGCGGTTCGCCTCTGAGCAGGGCATGGCTGGTCTTTCATTTCGAGTTGCCGAGATTATTCGCAAAGACACGGGAGTTAGTTGGTTTGGCGCACTGTATCCGCATCCACAATTTAAGGCTGAATATACTATTGATGAGGCGTTGGTTTGGTCGATTTCGCGTCAGGAATCTGGATTTAATCCACGTGCTAAAAGTCGGGCAAAAGCGGCAGGATTAATGCAGCTTATGCCTGCTACTGCGTCCTTTATTGCGCGCGATCGTGGTTTTCGTGGCCGCAAACGACACCGTCTATTTGAACCAGCATTGAATTTGAAACTTGGGCAAAGATACATCCAGCACTTGCTGGCTGAACAGCATGTTGAGAACTCTCTGATACGTTTGCTAGTCGCGTATAATGGGGGGCCGGGTAATTTACGGAAATGGCTTGGTAAGGTTGATCATCAGAATGATCCACTTTTACTGGTCGAGTCAATTCCAGCCCGTGAAACGCGATATTATGTGAAAAATGTTGTCTCTAACCTCGGCATTTATCGTAATCGTTTTGGTCAGGCCGCTCCCGCGTTAGTGGGTCTGGCGGCAGGCAATGGCGGCCGTTTTGTGCCAAGTAAGGCAGTTGAAAAAATTCCACTCGATTAATCCTATTTTTTGGGGCCACCAAAACATTAGATGGACTTCACTGATTGCATGATGAAAGGCAAAAATGATGGATCATGATAAAAGAATCGATGAGTCGGTTGAATTTGTCCCGGTTAATATTGCAATTTTAACGGTTTCAGACTCGCGCAAAGCTGCTGACGACCGCTCGGGTGATTTGCTGACTGGACGCATTAATGGGGATGGGCATCATTTGGCTGGAAGGGCTATGGTGACTGATGATTATGATGCGATCACTGGCCAGTTGCGGCAATGGGTTGCCGACAAAGGAGTTGATGTAGTTATTGCTACTGGCGGTACTGGACTTACGGGCCGTGATGGCAGTCCTGAGGCATTTCGGGCGATTTTTGAAAAGGAAATTGAAGGTTTTGGCGAATTATTCCGCCACATCTCATTTGCGAAGATTGGCACATCTACGGTGCAATCACGTGCCGTTGCGGGTGTGGCTGGTGGGACTTATTTGTTTTCGCTTCCAGGGTCACCATCTGCGTGCCGCGACGGATGGGATGAGATATTACGCTATCAGTTAGACATTCGCCACCGGCCCTGCAATTTTGTTGAAATAATGCCTCGTTTGGGAGAATCCCCGACCCAACGTCGTGGTGGGTGATGCCTGATCTTTTCTATGAACGGAAGTTTAATGGCCCGGTCATTGGTATTGATGAGGCAGGTCGGGGCCCCTGGGCTGGTCCAGTGACGGTGACCGCGATCTGGCTTTGTCCCTTGTTACATGATGACTTGCCAGCCGATATTGATGACTCCAAAAAAATAAAGCCATTGCACCGCGCTAGCCTTGCCACTCACTTGATGGCTTCACCGCATCGTTACCACACGGTATCAATCAATGCAGAACAGATTGATGAGTTGGGTATTTTGCAAGCTACTTTCGCAGCAATGATAGCTGCAGTTAATGGTCTCTGCGATCAATTTGCTGCTGCTCAAATGCCTCGCCCCGCGCATGCGCTTGTTGATGGCAATTTGTTGCCCCCTGATATGCCCTTGCCGGCAACGAGTCTTATTAAAGGTGATAGTCGATCGGTATCTATCGCTGCGGCATCCATTATCGCTAAAACAACACGCGATCAATTGATGTGTGATCTTGATACCGTCTATCCTGGCTATGGTTGGGCTAGCAATAAGGGCTATGGCACTAAATTGCATCAGGCAGGTTTGGAACGATTTGGCATCACCCCACATCATCGCAAAAGCTTCAAACCAATTCGCAGGTATATGAGTGGTCTGGATTGATGATTAACAATGGTCATCTAAATTCTGGTATAGGGTGTAAATGGGCCGCGACACAACTTTTATATTTTTGTCCGAATGGAAAATTCTTTAATGATGCGTTTGTAGTTAAAGGAACGATCACAAGATAAGCGTATCAAACCATAAACAGACTACCATATGTTGATATCGCATTAAGAATAACATATAAGCTATTGACTTATATTAATTCTATGATTCTTTTAGACTTCTAAAATTGGCAAAAAGTCAGCAAACTATTGTTAAATTAGGCGGTGTCTGGTGAAAAAGAATCAAGTTCTTCATGGTGATTGTATCACGCACTTGCGCCAAATTGCCGATCAATCGGCTGACCTGGTATTTGCTGACCCACCCTATAACCTCCAATTATCAGGTGATTTGTCGCGTCCTGATCAAACGCACGTTGACGCGGTGACGGATACTTGGGACAAGTTTGACTCGTTTTCTGCTTATGATACTTTCACCGTTGCATGGCTCACCGAAGCGCGGCGTATTTTAAAGCCTAATGGCGCAATTTGGGTGATTGGTAGTTATCATAATATTTTCCGCGTGGGCACGATCTTGCAGAATCTTGAATTCTGGATTTTAAATGATGTGATATGGCGCAAAACTAATCCCATGCCTAACTTTCGAGGCCGGCGCTTCACCAACGCCCATGAAACACTAATTTGGGCAGCAAAAACTCAGAAATCCCGACATGTTTTCAATTATGAGGCCATGAAAGCCCTGAATGACGATGTGCAAATGCGGTCTGATTGGGATTTGCCACTTTGCACCGGCAATGAGCGCATTAAGGAGGATGGAAAAAAAGCGCATCCAACGCAAAAACCAGAGAGCCTCTTAGCCCGTGTAATTCTTGCATCCACTAAGCGCGGTGATGTTATTCTGGACCCATTTTTTGGAACGGGCACAACGGGTGCGGTGGCAAAACGATTAAACCGCAATTTCATTGGCATTGAACAGGATGTCACCTATGTCAATATTGCCAAAAAGAGGTTGTCTCTGGTAACTCCAATCGCCTCTGATGATCTTTTAGAGACAAAGTCGCGGCGTACACAACCAAAGGTGCCCTTTGGTAATTTGATTGAGCATGGATTATTAAAGCCAGGCGATCGCCTGTTTGATGCAAAAAAGCGTTTCCACGCCAAGGTACGAGCAGATGGATCGCTTCTAACCGATAAAAAGGAAATCGGGTCAATTCATGGGTTGGGCGCCCAACTTCAGGGTTTGCCATCATGTAATGGATGGAGTTTTTGGCATGTTGAACGCAATGGAAAGCCAGTGCTTATTGACACGCTTCGGGAAAAAGTGCGTGCTACAATCTACCCAACGAAATCCCAGTAATTGGGCTTAGTGCTTCACTGGGTAAATTCTGGTACTGTCAAAAAGTGACATTGTCCTCAGAAAAGGTAGCGACAAGGCCGTTCATGATTTTTTATATAACCGATTGCTAGATTAAGCAGCGCGTTCTTTCATCTTTTTTTCTAAACGCCGCGCATGCAATATGGGTTCAGTATAGCCAGATGGCTGCTCGATGCCTTTGAAAACAAGATCACACGCTGCTTGAAAGGCCACGGACCCCTCAAAATTATTAGCCATTGGTGTATAGGCGGGATCATCGGCATTCTGTTTATCAACAACTGCGGCCATTTCCATCATTACTTCCATGACGATATCAGCGTCACAGATGTTGTGGTGCAACCAATTGGCAATATGCTGGGACGAAATTCGCAACGTGGCACGATCTTCCATCAGCCCAACATCGTGAATATCTGGTACTTTCGAACAGCCAATCCCCTGATCAATCCAGCGTACAACATAGCCAAGAATGCCTTGTGCGTTGTTCCGCAATTCAGAACGGATGTCTTGTGTTGACCAATTTGGCCGGCTGGCAACTGGGATTGCAAGAATATCCGACCGGCTAGCGCGGGCTTTACCGGTAAGTTCAGCCTGCTGCTTGGTCACATCAATTTTGTGATAATGTAATGCGTGTAAAGTAGCAGCTGTCGGCGATGGAACCCATGCGCAATTTGCACCGGCTTTTGGATGTGCAATTTTCTGGGCCATCATATCAGACATCATATCTGGCATGGCCCACATGCCCTTGCCAATTTGTGCTTTTCCAGAAAATCCACAAGCAAGCCCAACATCAACATTCCAATCTTCGTAAGCCGAAATCCAAGTTGCGGCTTTCATATCGCCCTTGCGGATCATGGCTCCGGCATACATCGAAGTGTGAATTTCATCACCGGTTCGATCAAGAAAACCCGTATTAATAAAGGCAACGCGCGATTTGGCCGCCCGAATACATTCTTTTAGATTGACGGTTGTGCGCCGTTCTTCGTCCATGATGCCAATTTTGATTGTATTAGCTGGTAGGTTCAAAAGCTGTTCAACCATGTCAAAAATTTCAACGGTAAATGCAACTTCTTCTGGCCCGTGCATCTTTGGTTTGACCACATAGATTGAACCAGCTGGGGAATTCATTTTGCTAGACATATCTGGCAAGGCTGCGGCAACCGAAATAAAAGCATCTAAAATGCCCTCAGGAATTTCGCTACCATCAGATAGAAGGACTGCAGGATTTGTCATCAGATGACCAACATTACGAACCAGCATAAGTGCACGTCCGCGCAGAATACTTTTGCTACCATCTGCCGAGACATAATGTTTGTCAGCATTTAGTACGCGAGTCATTGTTTTGCCATTCTTGTTGAACTCTGCAGTCAGAGTGCCGCACATGATCTGGTGCCAATTCCGGTAAGCGAGTACCTTGTCTTCGGCGTCAACAGCGGCAATCGAGTCCTCTAAATCAATAATGCTGGTCAAGGCAGATTCTAAAATCACATCATTGATATGAGCGGTATCCCCCCTGCCGATTGTACCATTTTCATCAATGATAATTTCCACATGCAGGCCATTTTTTTTCATGATGATGCTGTGTGGTACATCGGTTGGGCCTGTGTGGCCAACAAATTGGCTGGAATCTATAAGACTGGTAACCGTGCTACTAGTTTTAATCTCCAACACACCATCGGTAACTGCAAACCCGCATACCTCTGTCCAGCTTGCTGCCGCCAACGGCATTGACTGGTCCAGCAGGTTACGCGCAAAGGCAATAACCTTTGCACCCCGAACTGAATTATAGCTGGATGTTCTGCCAGCCCCACCCTCATCACTTATAACATCAGTGCCATAAAGCGCGTCATAGAGGCTACCCCAACGCGCATTGGCTGCGTTTAACGCATAACGCGCGTTAGTGATTGGCACAACAAGCTGTGGGCCGGCGATGGTTGCAATTTCCGGATCAACATTGCTCGTTTCAATGTTGAAATCACCGGCGTCATCATGTAGGTAGCCAATGTCACTTAAAAATGCTTCATAGGCGTCAGCGTCAATGCCGCTGGCACTGTTACTTTGCAACCATTCATCAATTTGTTTTTGCAATTTGGTCCGGTTTTGCAAAAGGTCTAAGTTCTTTGGCGCTAATTTATGCACTGCCCTATCAAAGCCAGACCAAAATTGGTCAGCAGAGATGGCACTATTGGCAAGAATTTCATCATTGACCAGGTCATAAAGGTCTTGAGCAACAGTCAAACCGCCGTGGGTGGTTACATTCGTCATTGTGTGCTCCGCTTTGGCAGGCAACCCGAAAAAATGTTTGGGCAGAGAAGGTATGGTTGAAGATTTTCTATTACTAACTGATGCTGATATCTGTTTCAAGCTGCTATGGCGGCATTATAGCCGATCAAGGTCATTTTTCGTCTCTGGCACGGTCTGTTTTTGGTTTGATTAGCTTTTATTGGAAGCCGCTATTCTTAACCTATTCATTGTAACGGTCATTAACACGATCTTTATTTTGCACTTTTCCATTTAAGGCCGGCCGTTGCAAGTGCAGATTCAATGTCTTTTACTAAACTCGCAAGGCTTACTGGCGTTTTGCCTTCAGCGCGGGCTACGAGGGCAGCTTCGGTGTTTGAGGCACGCAGAAGCCACCACCCATCATCAATTCGCACCCTTACACCATCAATAAGCGTTACATTCGTATACGCAGTTTTCCTGCTGACATACTTTGCTATATTTTCTATGACGCCAAATTTTGTTTCATCTGAACAATCAATACGTATTTCTGGTGTTGCATAGTGAGGTGGTAGGCTGTCAATAAAATCAGTAATACTTTGTCCGGTTTTGGCCATTTGGGATAAAACGCGGATTCCCACATAAAGGGCATCGTCAAAACCATAAAACCCGTCCTTGATAAAAACATGTCCAGACATTTCGCCGGCTAATGGAGCTTCAATAGCCTTCATACGTTTCTTCATATGACTATGGCCGGTTTTCCATAACTGGGCATTGCCTCCGGTAGCTCTAATCAAATCCATTGCCATATCCGATGATTTTACGTCAAGGATAATTGGTGCCCCCGGATGACGTTGAACAATATCCTTTGCTAAAAAGGCGGTTAGGAGGTCACCGGGCACCTGACGGCCTTTTGCATCAATAATGCCAATCCGATCACCATCGCCATCAAATCCAATGCCTAAATCGGCTTCTGCCTTGGTAACAGATTGGCGCAGTATAGCTAATGTTTCGGGGTCGATTGGGTTAGGGTGATGATTTGGAAAATGGCCGTCTATGTCACCGAATAAAACAGTGTGTGTGCCACTGATCTCATTAGTTGCGGCTATTGTTGCTGGCCCTGAAGCCCCGTTTCCACAATCCCAGATTACGCTATAATTGCCCGTATCAACCCCAGAAACAAGGCGGTCGATATAGGATTTGAAAATAGGCGTCATTTTTAGGCTGCCACCGGATCTTTCCTTAGGTCCGCTTGCGCTGATGATGCCAAGTTCCTGAATATCTTCGCCGAAGAAAACGTCACTATTCATTACCATCTTGAAGCCATTATGCGCCGGGGGGTTATGTGACCCGGTGACCTGAATAGCCCCATCAGCTTTGAGTGATATGCTGGCATAGTAAAGCATTGGTGTTGGTCCACAACCGATATCGCTGACCCTCGCTCCGCCCGCCACAAGTCCGTCACAAAGTGCAGTAGATAAGTCCTTTGATGAAAGCCGCCCATCACGCCCCACCACAACATGGTTCCCATGCCCGTTCTTATCTAGACAAGCGGCAAAACTAAGTCCAATTGACCATGCATCGGCAAGGCTAAGTGTCTCATTAACGATGCCGCGAATATCATAGGCTCTTAAAATACTTGGGTGAAAAATGTGCTTTGTCATGTTACTTTTTGGGAAATTAAAATTAGGTGCAAGTCTTGTTGTTTTTAGGTTGCTGACGATGTCAGGTGGTTAAGAATTTGGAAATCGATTAGCAAGCCAGTTATGCAGCTCTTCTGCTAAATCATTGCGGGACATGGCGAAAGCAATGTTCGCCTGCAAAAACCCAATTTTTGATCCACAGTCAAATCGTTCACCGGAAAACCGCAACCCCTTGAGAGGTACCTTTCCAATTTGACGGGCCAGCGCATCGGTCAACTGTACTTCATTGTTTGCCCCTGGGTCCTGATTGGCAAGCTGGGTAAAGACGCCCGGTTCGATGATGTAGCGACCAACAACACCAATGGTTGACGGGGCGTTAGCTGGCTCTGGCTTTTCAACCAGAGCCGATATTTCGATAATCTGGCCATCATCGTTCCTAGGAGTAACAATGCCATAAGACCCTGTATCCAATTTTGGAACGTCCATCACCGCAACCATATTGCCGCCTTTGTAGGCGGTGACCATTTCGGCCATGCAGCATGAACCTAGAATAAGATCATCAGCAAGAAGAACAGCAACGGGCTCATCATTAATCAGATGGCGGGCGCACCAAACAGCATGGCCAAGGCCAGCAGGCTCTTGTTGGCGCACATAAAAAACCGTGCCGGGTTGGTGAATCATGTCACGAACGGTTTTAAGAGCTTTGTCTTTACCTTTGGCATAAAGTGTTTCTTCTAATTCAAAAGAATGATCAAAATGATCTTCAATGGCTGTTTTATTCCGGCCGGTCACAAAGATGAATTCTTCAATTCCGGCTGCCGCCGCCTCTTCAACGGCATATTGAATTAAAGGTTTGTCAACAATAGGCAGCATTTCCTTGGGCATGGCTTTGGTAGCAGGCAAAAACCGTGTGCCAAGCCCACCAACCGGAAAAATTGCTTTTTTGATCATCCATCTGTCTCCCAAGATATTATGGAATATTGTTTTGTTTATTCTACAATCAAATAAGTTTATGCGGCCAATATTGCATTGGCCAAGCCACACTGCCATAAAATCGATGAAAATTCTAATTCGGAATAAGAGACTTAGCGTGGTAGGAATTTTTATTGGATAAAAGGCAGGGTCAAACTCTGTGATTGAACAAATTTAGACTGCCTGTTATCAAACGGTGTTAGACCCGTTAGGGGTGAGCGAGGACAGAATCTTGAAAATCGCAGTTATTGGAACGGGATATGTTGGGCTTGTATCTGGGGCTTGCTTTTCTGAATTTGGCTTTGATGTAACATGCATCGACAAAGACGTAGCCAAGATTGAGACAATTAATCAAGGCGTGATGCCAATTTATGAGCCGGGACTGGCTGAATTGGTAGCCAGAAATATTAACGCTGGCCGTTTGCGTTTTAGCAACGATCTAAGCGCAGCAGTCACGCATGCTGATGCGGTTTTTATTGCCGTTGGCACCCCTACCAGACGCGGCGATGGTCATGCGGATCTCTCATTTGTTTATGCGGCTTCCGAAGAATTGGCGGTGCATTTAACCGGCTATACGGTGATTGTCACAAAATCAACAGTACCGGTTGGAACTGGTCGTGAAGTCGCTGGTATTATTGAAAAAGCAAACCCTGATGCTAATTTTGATATGGTGTCGAACCCAGAATTTTTACGCGAGGGTGCTGCCATTTCAGATTTTATGCGTCCTGACCGTGTGGTTGTTGGCGCAGAAACAGAGACAGCGCGTGATGTTATGCGTGCTTTGTATCGTCCATTGTTTTTGATCGAAACACCAATATTGTTTACCAATCTGGAAACATCTGAACTGATCAAATATGCCAGCAACGCGTTTCTTGCGGTCAAAATTTCCTACATCAACCAAATGGCTGATCTTTGTGAAGCAGTCGGGGCTAATGTCCATGATGTAGCCAAGGGCATGGGCCTTGATAACCGCATTGGAAACAAATTTCTGCATCCGGGCCCGGGTTATGGTGGTTCGTGCTTTCCAAAAGACACATTGGCGCTGGTCAAAACCGCCGAAATGCATGGCAGCAATGTCAGTATTGTTGATGCGGTGATCAGGTTTAATCAGGACCGGAAGAGCAAAATGGTAGACCGCGTGATCGCGGCAATGGGAGGATCAGTCGCAGATGTCTCAATCGCAATATTGGGGCTTGCTTTCAAGCCCGAAACTGATGATATGCGAGATAGCCCATCACTGGATATCGTTAGCGCCTTGACGGCGTTGGGCGCGAAACTGCGCGTATATGATCCAAAGGCGATGGAAGAAGCAAGGTCATTATTGCCATATGGAGTTACATTTTGTGGCAGTGCCATAGAATGTTTAAAAGGTGCGGCTGCTGCAGTGGTGGTTACTGAGTGGAATGAATTTCGGGCACTCACCCCGGCACAATTCGCAACAGAGATGGTTGGTAATGTGCTTATTGATCTACGCAATGTCTACGAGCCTTCAGTCATGCGCGAGGCTGGATTTCACTATGTATCAATTGGCCGGTAATGCCTAGGTCAATAGATATGGAGTGGCTTGATGTGATGGGGGCTAGACCAAGTGGATAAACTAAATATTCATTCGATTGACCATATCGTCATGCAAGTAGTCGATGCTCCGGAAACGATTAAGTTCTATACTGAAATTCTTGGAATGACATATAATCAATTTCAGCCACCAGCGGGAGGATCAGTGCGCCAGTCTCTGCATTTTGGGGCGCAGAAGATCAATTTACATGATGCCGGATCACCTTTTTGGCCACATGCCAGAAACCCAGCTGCGGGCAGTATTGATTTATGTTTTATTACCCAACAACCGCTTAGCGACTGGCAGCAACATCTCACCAATTATGGAATAGTGATTGAGGATGGTCCAGTCCGTAAGACCGGTGCCAATGGACCGCTTTTATCAATCTATATACGCGACCCAGACAGTAATCTGATTGAGATTTCGAATTATATTTAGCCGTTGAAGTAACTATTCTGCCGCGAGATCCATTGGTGGTGGCCTTTTGGATATCTGGTTCAGCAAGGCAATTATTTGCGGTTCGAACTTAGCATAATTAGTCGCTTTGATATGGCCATAGCCGCGCAGCTTCAGTATGAGATCAAGCACCTCCTCAATATTTGTCTGCTGGTCAGGTGACGCCATGTTGCCAAGGGCTGTGATCCAGTTGATGATGGTATCACGCTGTGCCCATTCGGCCTGTTTATCGCTGCTGAGGCCAAACGGGTCAATCCAACTTTCACGAAGCCAAGACAGGCTTGCCAGTCCGCGCAACACCGGCGTTATCCAATGGCCGATGCGGATTTTGCGTGGCATACCATTACTATCCTTCAGCCAACGGAGAAATGGGGGAGCGAGGTGATAGTGAAGGTTTGGCTCATCGCCGCCAATTAGCTTCAGTTTTGCGGTGAATGCTGCCTCAGTTAAAAGGCGTGCAACCTCATATTCATCCTTAATTGCCATGGCTCGATACAAGGCGCGCGCTGCCTTTACGCCAATCGTATTCCTATCAATCTTATGATGATCAATCTGGGTAAGAAATTTGGTAATGATTGTTTTGAAACGCATCGCATAGGCAGTGTTTTGATAAATGTTTAATTGCTTGGCGAAATAGGCAATTGCATCTTCAGGATTTGTCACAACCGAAGCACCTTGTTCACCATCCTCATATGTCTCAATGCAGGCGTATAGCTGGGTTGGGTCATGCGCTAATAATCGGCCCCATTTTAGGGCAGCAAGATTATCATTAATTGCTGTTCCATTCAGCTGAAGAGCTTTCTCTACCGCATCAATGCCAAGCGGGATTAGCCCCTTCTGCAAGGCCCAGCCAAGCATGATTATGGCACTAGATGTAGTGCTACCAAGAAGATCATTGGCAAGTGATGAAATGGTAAATCGTGTGATTCGTGCTGGATCCATCACAGCGCCAAGGCGGGACATCACAACTGGCATATCAACGATACTGCCAATGCCGACACCGGCAACACCAACTGGATCAATATTATCATTGATAATTGCATGGCTAGACACCTTATTCATAAGATTAAGTACCATATCATTGGCCGCTACCACTGCATCACAACCCATCAGCAAATTAGCTTCATAGGTAGGCAGCCGTACCATGTGATTGGTAAGTGATCCATTTCGCTTTAGTCTTACCTGACTGGTAACACCGCCATTTTTCTGTGAGAGGCCGGTTTGAT
>CACEJY010000033.1 GCA_902559985.1 uncultured SAR116 cluster alpha proteobacterium
TATAGGGGCATCGACAAAGATTGTTGACCGGGCAACCGGTGAAGTGCACATTGGCCGTGTTCCAGCCTATTCTGTGGTCGTGCCTGGCAGTCTTCCGGGCAAACCGCTAGCAGATGGATCTCCAGGACCATCTCTTTACTGTGCGGTGATCATCAAACAAGTTGATGAAAGGACAAGGGCAAAAACATCGGTTAATGATCTTTTGAGAGACTAGCTTCATGCCGTCTTACGCCATTCAGCTTGCACAGGATCTGGTACGCTGCCCGTCGGTGACACCGGCCGAAGGTGGCGCGCTTGATCTGATGCAGGACGAACTTTGTAAGTTGGGCTTTGACTGCACGAGATTGCCCTTTGGCAGAGGGGTTGCCCGCATTGATAATCTTTTTGCACGGCGTGGTACTAGCGGGCCGCATTTTGCTTTTGCTGGCCATATTGACGTTGTGCCGGTGGGAGACTTTGCTAAATGGCAGCATGATCCGTTTAGCGGTGCCTTACATGATGGTAAGCTGTTTGGCCGTGGCGCCGCAGACATGAAAGGCGGTGTTGCCGCTTTTGTTGCGGCGGTAGCAGAGTTCATTCAACACACACCTGATTTAGGGTCAATTAGTCTTATCATTACTGGTGATGAAGAAGCTGACGCAGATTTTGGAACCGTGAAGATGGTTGAGTGGATGGAGGTTAATAAACACGTGCCGGATGTTTGTGTTGTTGGGGAGCCAACTAATCCCAACCAGATAGGTGATGTAATTAAGAATGGCCGACGAGGCAGTTTATCGTGCCATTTGCAAATTGATGGCACGCAGGGCCATGTTGCTTATCCGCATCTTGCTGATAATCCAATCACGAGGCTACTAGCAATGTTGGAACCGGTAAATGGAACCGAACTTGATGGCGGCAATGACTATTTTGACCCATCTACTGCCAATGTTACTAGTATCGATACGAACAATGGGGCCGGAAATATAATACCCTCTATGGTGACTGCCAAATTTAATATCCGCTTTAATACAAACCACAAATCTGATGATTTGATTGGCTGGCTAGAAGAACATTTTGAGGGTGTTGGAGGTCCGTGGCGGGCCACTTGGCGAACATCGGCCCAGCCTTTTGTGACTCCAGTTGGAGCCTTTACTGATTTGATGCAGGGCGCTGTTGAGGCGGTTACTGGACGAAAACCAGTTCTATCAACTAGCGGTGGCACCTCGGACGCGCGCTTCATCACAACGATTTGTCCAGTGGTCGAATTTGGCCTTGTTGGAAAAACTATGCATCAGATTGACGAACATGTTTACGTTGCGGATATCGATCAATTGGCCAAGGTTTATCATGAAATGCTGGTCCAGTTTTTTAAGGATGGCTTCTAATGGCACAAATGCCCAACCTGTCCCCATCGGCATTAATTGGGATGGTTCGCGTAACTTTGATGGTTTTGTTTGGTCGCAGGCCCGCGATTGGCAGCTTTAATACCAGTCCGCAGGGGCTTTGGCAGGCCGTGGCAAGCTCGGTTATTTTTACCATTCTGGTAACAATCTATCCAGCACTTGAGGCCACGCCAAAATTATTTATATCGGCAATTATTCTTCAATTCATTGGCATTGTACTGCTGGTTCTAGTGTTTGACATTTTCTTGAAAGTTATTGGCCGACCCGCTAAGCTTTTGCCCTTCGCTGTTCCCTTTTTATGGATTGAAAATTTGCAACAGCTGCTTGGCGGTATAACTCAAAATATTGTTGTGATTACGGGTGATCAAAGCGTTATGGTGCTGATACTGCTGATTGCCATCTGGACATGCTATTGGCTGTGGCGCATTGGCCGCGATATCGTTGGCAAAGGTGGCTGGGTGGCTGCTGGCTTTATTGCCCTGTCATTTGTGATTGATGTTGCACTTTTGTATATGCTGCAGGCACGGCTTCTTTAAAACTTCGGATAATCAACACCTACAAGGTATAGGCCTTGGGGAGGCGCGGTTGGGCCAGCAGCGCTGCGATTAACAGCTTCAAGTGCGGTTTTCACATTGTCAGGATGCCATTTTCCAGCGCCTACAAAGGCAAGAGTTCCGGTGATGTTGCGTACCTGATGATGCAGGAATGATCGCGCTTCGGCATGAATATGTATCTCATCACCCCTGGTCTCAATGTCAAGCCGATCAAGGGTGCGAAGGGACGATTCTGCCTGACATTGGCTTGCCCTAAAGCTCGTAAAATCGTGGCGTCCTAACAAATGTTTGGCAGCCCTTGCC
Source organism: uncultured SAR116 cluster alpha proteobacterium (assembly GCA_902559985.1). Lineage (GTDB taxonomy): Bacteria > Pseudomonadota > Alphaproteobacteria > Puniceispirillales > Puniceispirillaceae > UBA3439. Next base: position 2,240 of record CACEJY010000033.1, read on the forward strand.
ATGAGGTCTGCATCAAGCTTGTGCTTGTGGTGCCATACTCGGCCCGCATCTAGTGCAGGTGGCTGTCGTCGGGGCAAAATACGGTAAAGATAGCGCCGCCCTATAGCGCTAAAGCGTGCATGAAAATCCCCCGGTACTTCGGATGCGCCTTGGATTGTAACCGGCACGGATGAAAGGTGTGCATTCAGGGCTTCCATCACCCGGTTTGCGGTAAATTTTTCTGGCACATCAATATGTGCTGCTTGACCGGTCGCATGCACACCCGCATCCGTGCGCCCAGCCCCAACAACTGCCACTGGTGCATGAATAAAGGCTTTTGCTGCAATATAAGCAGAATGCCGGACAATACAGCCTGGAACGGCCCGAAAACCAGCAGCTCTAAAACGTGCATCATCCCAGCCGCTAAATTTAGGTGCGATTTTATCCCACCACACTGACTCGCCAGCTCCCTGATAAATCGTTCCGCTTGGGATAGTTTGCATGTCATTAAGACGGAAAGACAGCAGCACAGCCTTTTTTAGCCATTGATTAACCTGCCATTGGTGATCACCCATTGGTTCGGCAACACGCGCACATCCGGTGTCGAGCTTATCAAGGGCGCTGGCAACAGCATCACGGACCGCTCCCTTAGTATCGACCGTTAAATTTTCGCGCGCATCCCACGCAGCGTTGATTTCGGTCTCAAGTTGCGCCAGATCCATTCTTATATCTCCTCAGGTTAATGAACATTTTGTTCCACGTCTTCGTTATAACTATTACCAACAAATGCGTCCATCATATGGATCAACAGTCAAGCTGAACAAGCGACCGCAAAAATACTTTCAAATCATCAGCCTTATAGTGCACAAACGGTTCATCAGAATCACGACTTGCCCATTCAATATCACTGACAAGCCAAACTGTTCGCATTCCAAGTGCTGCCGCAGGGCGCAAATTAGCTGCCATATCTTCGATCATAACTGCGCCATTTGGGTCAATACCCGTTTGGTTTAAAAAACAGTCAAATGCATGCGGGTCAGGTTTTGGGATATAATTTGCTGCAACAATATCAAAAATCTGATCAAAGTGATGTCGTACACCATAGGCAGAAAGAATGTTTTCAGCATGACGCACTGTACCATTGGTGAAAATATGTTTCAGGCCAGGCAAGCTCGATATCAATCCATCCAGTTCTGAGTCGTGATTAAGATCACTTACATCAATATCATGTACGTAATTAAGATAAACATCAGGGTCGATATTTTCCTCGCTCATCATGCCGCGCATTGTTGTACCATAGCGTTGAAATAGGTCTTTTTGGATATCCCGCGCGTCATTAGCTGGCACATTGTAATGACTGGCAACAAATTCAGTAATACGCAAAGATACACGGTGAAATAGATTTATCTTTGCCGGATAGATTGTATTGTCCAGATCAAAGATCCAGTCACCAATCATTTCAGTTGGAAAGGCAGCAGTGATTGCAGTCATAATTATCCCTAATCGAAAATGTGGATTTACCCAGCGGTTATGATGGTTCCCATCCCATGTTCTGTAAATAGTTCGACCAACAGCGCATGCGGCACACGGCCATCCATGATAACGGCCCCCTCAGCACCACCTTGGACCGCCTCAATACAGGTTTCAACCTTTGGGATCATTCCACCTAAAACAGTGCCATCACGGATCAACCCTTCCGCTTGACTAATCGTCAGGCTAGAAATCAGATTGCCATCTTTATCCTGCACCCCGGATACATCGGTTAACATCAACATACGTTTTGCGTTCAAAGCAGCGGCAATGGCACCAGCTGCAGTATCGGCGTTAATATTATAGGTTTTACCATCTTCGCCGCCGCCAACAGGGGCTACCACCGGAATTAAGTTATGCATTAATAGCGCGTCCAAAACAGCAACGTCGATATTTGCAGGCTCACCAACAAATCCAAGGTCAACAGCTTTCTGAATAGCGCTATCACTGCTTTTCGCAACAGCCATCAATTTCCGAGCTGTTATAAGGCCACCATCCTTCCCAGATACTCCAACAGCGCGTCCACCAGCAGACGCAATAGCTGCAACTAGCGCTTTGTTGATGCCGCCCGCCAGGACCATTTCAACAACCGAAATTGTTGCCTCATCAGTAACTCGCAAGCCATCAATAAACTTTGACTCAATTTTCAGCTTTGTGAGCATTTCGCCAATTTGTGGCCCGCCACCGTGAACAACAACGGGCCGAGCCCCAACTTGATCCAACAACGCAATATCAGATGCAAAAGCCTTTACATAGTCCGCCTTCCCCATGGCGTGACCGCCAAACTTGATTAAGATGGTCTTATCCGAATATCGCCGCATAAACGGTAATGTCTCGACAAGCATTCCAGTTTTGGCCAGCAGATCAATCTGCATCTGATCAGCGGTATTTTCCATTTCAATAACCTTTACAGCATGGTCCAACCAGGACCAAATCGAGGGTGGCGCCATTTGTTGAATGGCCTAGCGCGAAGATTTCCTGATTATCGGCAATACAGCCAATTGCGCAATAGCTTGTCGCAATTTAATTTGGTTTCCAATATGAAATGCATACGAACAAAAGGTTTCCCGATGTCCAACAAAAGAACGGTAATCATGTCCTTTATTTAAGTGGCGGCAAAATTTTCTTTGGGCAGGCAGAATCTGGCCAAATGTGCTCGTAACGTCTCAATGCCCACGCCAGACTCGGATGATGTGACAAATAATTCAGGAAAAGCCGCAACATGTTTGCTTATTTTTGCCGCAGTCTCATTACAAATCATAGAAAGGTTTTCAGCCTTCTGCTTATCGGCCTTAGTCATCACCACCGCCCATGAAACTGCAGTTTCATCAAGGAGGTTCATGATATCCCGATCAGCAGGCCCAATACCACGCCTGCTATCAATTAGAAGAAACACCCGTTGCAAGGAGGGCCTGCCCGCTAAATATCTGCGCGTCAGGTTAGTCCAAGCTTTAATGTCGGTCTTTGGAGCGGAAGCATAACCGTAGCCGGGCAAATCCACCAATTGAAGCCTCCTTGCCAGATTGAAAAAGATCAACTGTCTTGTGCGGCCGGGCGTTTGCGATGTGCGGGCCAGCATACGCCTGCCTGTCAGCGCATTTATCAAAGATGATTTACCAACATTGGAACGACCAGCAAAGCAGATTTCCGGTAATGTGACCGGAGGCAATGCTCTCATATTATTGGCGGCGGCAATAAAATCACATTGACCCGCAAACAACAGCCGGCCAACCTCAATGTCTTTGGCTAACTGCTCTTCGCCACTTGTTTCATTATGTACCATTGCTGCGCCATCGAAAGAAGGTTATTCCATGTCCAATAAATCACCAAACCAGCCGGGAAAGTCGCCAGTAAAAAGGTAAAGAAAACCGGCATCCACTGGAAAATCTTAGCCTGTATCGGATCGGGTGGTGCTGGATTCAGGCGCATTTGAAAAAACATAGAGACGCCCATGAAAATTGGCCACAGACCCAATTGCAAAAACGGTGGCAGAAAATCTACCGAATACGGCAATAGGCCAAACACATTAAAAATCGATGTTGGATCAGGTGCTGACAAATCAGCGATCCACCCAAAAAATGGCGCATGCCGCATCTCGATGGTCACAAACAGTACTTTGTAGAGCGCAAAGAAAACTGGAATTTGCAACAGAACCGGCAAACATCCTGCCGCCGGATTGACCTTTTCAGCCTTATAAAGCGCCATCATTTCTTGATTAAGTTTCATCCGATCATCACCAAAACGTTCCCGAAGTAATTGCAGTTTCGGTGTCAAAATTCGCATTTTGGCCATCGAACGATAGGATTTGTTAGCTAATGGAAAAAACGCCAGCTTTACCACAACAGTAAAGGCAAGAACCGCCACACCAAAATTTCCAAACAGCTGGAATAACCAGTTAATCGCATAGAAAAATGGCTTAGTCAGAAAATAGAACCAGCCAAAATCAATTGCCAGATCAAAGTTTGGAATACCCAGTTCATCTTTGTAATGATCCAGCAAAGCCACTTTTTTCGCACCCGCAAATAAACGGCCTTGCGTACTAACTGCACCACCAGCTGCCAGTATTTGCCCAGAATTATCAATATAATCTGCCTGATATCGATCGGCTTTACCGGACAATGACTGGAAACTGAAGGTAAATTTATTCTGCTGAGAGGGTAGCAACGCCGCCAACCAATATTTATCGGTAATACCAATCCAACCGCCAGCTTCAGCTGTTTCGATTTTAATCCCACCAGCTGGCGCATCTTTCAGATCAGAATAGTCCTGTTCATCCAAGGTTTCGTCAAAAACTCCCAGTGGACCCTCATGCAAAATATATAGGCCGCTCATTGACGGAGTGCCTTGCCGACGAACTAGTCCATATGGGTACATAGTAATTGCACCATCGAGGCTGCTGGCTACTGAGTCATCATAAGTGATCAGATAATCATCATTAATTGAAATCTTACGAGTAAAGATAAGGCCCTTGCCATTGTCCCAGCGTAAGCTAACCGGACTTGATGGTGATAGGAGGTCACTATTTGATTCCCAAAGTGTTTGCGCATTTGGCATTGGCTGGTTTGCATCGGAACTGGCCCATCCAAATTCAGCAAAAAATGGCGACTGAGAACTGGTCTTTTGCAAAAAACTAATATTCGCTGAATCGGCATCCAATGTTTCGCGGTAACCGGTAAGGACAATATCATCAATACGAGCACCCTGAAGCGAGAAAGATCCCTTCACTAATGGCGCATCAATTGTGATCCGCTTAGCGGTATCAGTTGGCATATAATTTTGCGCGCCGGCAGCTGAAGTAGCCTGGACGCCACCACTTGCAACCACCATCGGAGTGCCAACATCTTGCGTACTATCCAAACTCTTTTTTGCGGCCTGTTGTTCAGCAAGCGGGGCTTGTTGTGCCTGTTCCTTCTCCATTTCAGGCTGAATAACCATTAATTGCCAACCAAACAGGACAATCATCGAGAGCGCAACAGCTAGAATCAGATTACGATTTTCGGGAGTCATTCGCCTAACCTTTGGTTTTTGGTGTCAGTATATTCAGCGGATGTTAGCATTTCATTAACTGGTGGCACCGGATCAAGCATTGACTTGGCCCATGGATGACAGCGCAGGATACGTTTTAGCGTATAGTAGGATCCACGCAAGGGCCCATGTATAATTACTGCATCTTTGGCATATTGCGAGCAGGTTGGCAAATGACGACAATTTGCTCCTAAGAGAGGTGAAACAAAAAGACGATAGCCCTCAATCACTCCCAGTAAAGCTCTTGCAACAGCTTGTTGCGTGTAAAATATAAGCCATTTCATTTTTGATCCGATGCCTTAACAGTCTGTCTTGCCCCACTTCGATAGATGTTGCGGTGCAAGTAGCAAATAGCTTTTTGTAGCCCTTTTGCCATGTCCTTCCAATCTGCATCAACGGTGTCACGACGCGCGATTAACACGTAATCCGTGCCAGGCTGTGCGAGTGGCACAAGATAGCTACGAGCAAGCGCACGCATCCTGCGACGCGCCCGGTTACGCTTTACGGCATTGCCTATTTTTTTGGTAGCTGTGAGGCCAATCCGCCATTGCGACGCCTCATTCTCACTAGCCTGGATAACAAGACCTCGCGAAAGAGCTTTTACGCCGTTTGATCGAGCCGCAAGAAATCCAGCACGTGAAGGAATGGTTCTCATGTCAGACACCGAAACTAGGTATCCTTGATCGCGCGATTACGCTGACAGGCGAGCCCGGCCTTTTGCACGGCGGGCTTGGATCACCCGGCGACCACCAACTGTGGCCATGCGTGATCGGAAACCGTGACGACGCTTGCGTACCAGTACGCTTGGCTGATAGGTGCGTTTCATCGGAACGCTCCTTTTTACTGTGGACTTCGGAAATTACTAGGGTGCGGGTATAAGACGCGTGACTACGCCTGTCAATGACATTTGCCATATTTGTCCATCACGTCAAAGACCATCAAATACATCATAGCCAGTGATCCTTAAAATGGCTGGGTTGAAACTCCCGTAATTGTTCAGACACGGTAGCAGTTTACCCATCATCGCTGGCCAATGATTGGCGTGGATGGTTTCGGTTCCATATCCCAAGGAAAGAAAATCCAAGTATCCTGCGACACTTCAGTTACAAATGTATCAACCAGCGGGCGCCCGGCTGGCTTGGCATAAACCGTGGCAAAATGGGCATTTGGCATCATTGCGCTCAGAGCTTTAGCGGTTTCACCAGTATCAACAAGGTCATCAACAATGAGCCAGCCTCTTCCATCGCCAGCGATATCTGACTGCTTCAAAACATCAAGTGCACCACGCTCGCTGCCATTGTAAGATGAAATGCAGGCCGTATCAATCAACCGGATTTCTAATTCCCGCGCCACAATGGCAGCGGGCACAAGACCCCCACGGGTAACTGCAACCAAACCTTTGAACGGGCCAAGCTCAAGTAACCGCCAAGCCAATGCTTTTGATGTGCGATGAAGCTCTTCCCACGATACTGGAAATGATTTGATACGTTGTTCTGTCATGCCGTTCATCCTTGCACAAAGTGACCAGACCCTTAAAAGAGGCTAGCGACGCGCCATCATATCTGCTTGCTGCAAAAGCTGTAAAGCCCAAGCCTTTCCCTCGGTTGTTGTTTTTTTGTAGCCCAAAGCTAAACGAAGCCTGGAATGCGCATGGAGCTTGGCAAATCAGATGAATATTCGCTTGCAAGCGTCACAAGCTTGACCTATGTTGCCGCCAATTGATCGGTACTCACGTCCCGAATCGTGACGCCAAGAGGTCTGGAGACTGACCTGTAATAACGCGCTCGTAGCTCAGCTGGATAGAGCACTAGACTACGAATCTAGGGGTCGGGAGTTCGAATCTTCCCGAGCGCGCCATTTTCCATTATGAAAGCTGCAAATCAATGCGTGCCAGATCCTGAATGACGGCCGGCCCAATCCTAATTGCATTTGACAAGAAGTGGCAAGAGGCGCTTTTAAAAACCCCAGATGGTTTTCGCGTGATGGTTTCCTTACCAAGCCATGCCTATCCGAGGCAACATTGCGTGAGGCAACAACAGCATATCTCGGGATGAAGCGGATAGCGTTAAGTCCACATGGTCACTGGTAACTAGTTTTGCTTAATATGGGCCATAATCACCATATTCGACACCGACATTGATGTTAAGCCTAAACATTTTTTAGTATTGCTGTAGCAAGAACTGTTTCAGCTCAGTCTTATGTCTATGATGCTTAATGAAGCTATCATGAACTGGCACAATGGTGCAGGCGTTGTGTAATTCACAAAGCTGAGCCCAGAAAACACTTAGTCAAGAAATTTTGATTATGAATATATTAATTTGTCTCGTATCATATAACAATTAAATATAAAAATATGTAGTTCAACGTTCTACAGACGATCAATTAAAAAAGGGTGGAATCATGAAGAAAATTTTTGCAATTACGGTGTTAAGCGCCTTTATAGCCAATTCAGCATTCGCAGACGATGTGAAGATCGGCATCTTGCTCGGGTTTACGGGACCAATTGAGTCATTAACACCTGATATGGCGAGTGGCGCAGAATTAGCAATAAAAGAGGCTAGTGATAGTGGCGCATTTATGAGCGGATCAAAAATACTTGCAGTGCGTGGTGATTCAACATGTGTTGACGCAGCAGCCGCCACGGCGACAGCTGAACGTCTGATCACATCTGACGGCGTTAGCGCGATCATGGGCGCTGATTGCTCAGGCGTCACGACAGCAGTTCTGCAAAATGTTGCAACAGCAAAAGGTGTCGTGATGATTTCGCCATCAGCGACATCCCCTGCGCTTTCGACCATAGAAGATAACGGTCTGTTTTTCCGGACATCACCATCAGATGCCCGCCAAGGCCAGGTCTTAGCCCAAATTCTGAAAGAAAAGAATATTAAATCTGCCGCTATGAGCTATACCAATAATGATTACGGTAAAGGACTGGCCGATAGTATTCAAAAGAACTTTGAAGCGATTGGTGGTAAAATCACTATTTCCGCATCGCACGAGGATGGCAAAGGTGACTATGGAGCTGAAGTGGCAGCGCTGGCGCAGGCAGGCGGTGATGTTCTGATCGTCGCTGGATACTTGGATCAAGGGGGAAAAGGTGTCATTCAGGCATCCATTGATGCCGGAGCCTTTGACACGTTTGTTCTCCCTGATGGCATGATTGGCGACAGTCTCCCAGCAGCAATTGGTAAAGATCTAAACGGTTCCTTCGGCACACTACCTGGTACAGATAGTCCAGGAGCAGGAAAATTTGCTAGCCTAGCAACCACTGCAGGTTTCAAAGCTGGGCCTTATGCCCCACAATCTTATGATGCAGCAGCGCTAATGATCATGGCCATGCAAGCCGCTGGGACATCCGACAGCACCAAATTCAAAGATAAGGTCATGACTGTCGCCAATGCCCCAGGTGAAAAGATTTATCCAGGGGAGCTCAGCAAGGCTTTGAAGATCATCGCATCAGGTGGTGAGGTCGATTATGTTGGTGCTACTGATATTGAATTGATCGGGCCAGGCGAATCTGCAGGATCATTTCAAGAGATCGTGATCAAAGACCAAAAAATCACGCCTGTTCGTTATCGTTAATACAAAAGTTTTTTGGGGCCTCGAATTAAAGTCGGGGCTCCAATTGAAGGCAGAGCCATGCTGTCCGTTTATAATCTTTGTAAAACGTTTGACGGGATAAGAGCCGTCGATAACGTTAGCCTTAAAATTCAAACTGGGACGATTACAGGCCTAATTGGCCCCAATGGTGCTGGCAAAACAACACTTTTCAACGTCATTGCTGGTCATTATCAACCAAGTGCTGGCCAGGTTTTCTTAGACGGCGAAGATATTACCGGATCTGCACCGCATGATCTATTCCAGAAAGGTATGCTGCGCACCTTCCAGCTTGCCCATGAATTTGCTTCACTGACAGTTCGAGAAAATCTAATGATGGTGCCCCCAAAACAGTCTGGAGAGTCTCTAATTAAAGTATGGCTATCACCAAGCAAAGTTCGCGCCGAAGAAGCGTTAATCCGCCAACGCGCTAATGATGTTATTGCATTTCTTGAAATTACTCACCTTGCTGATGAATATGCCGGCAATCTATCAGGTGGCCAGAAAAAACTGCTAGAGTTGGGGCGAACAATGATGACAGATGCTAAAATAGTCTTTCTGGATGAAGTTGGCGCAGGCGTAAATCGGTCGTTACTAGGCCGTATTGGAGACATGATTCTGCGGCTGAATAAAGAGAGAAACTATACATTTTGCATGATCGAGCATGATATGAAATTCATTGCACGTATGTGCAATCCCGTCATTGTTATGGCAGAAGGCCAAGTGCTTGCAGAGGGCTCTGCCAAAGAAATTCAAGCTAATGATGATGTAATTGAAGCGTACCTTGGTACCGGACAAAAAAATATAGTGCGTTCCAAGCATCAGCAAAATGTGCAGCACAAGTCATGAGTTACCTTGTTAGTGAAAATATGGTTGCGGGATATGGTGGTGTAAATATCCTTAATAGCTGTTCTATCCAAGTTGATCTTGGCCAAATTGCAGTGGTTGTAGGCCCAAATGGCGCCGGTAAATCAACTGCGATGAAAGCAATTTTTGGAATGCTTCCACTACAAAGTGGCAGTGTGAAAATTCTCAATGAAAGCATCAGCAATCTGCCTCCCTTCCAAAGAGTCAAAAAAGGCATGGCGTTTGTGCCTCAAAATGAAAACATATTCACATCTCTAACGGTGGAAGAAAACCTTGAGATGGGTGCCTTTACCAACCCAGATGCCATGGTCACAATAGTCGAGCAGGTATATAGCTTGTTTCCCGTCTTAAAAGAAAAACGATTGCAACGAGCAGGTGAATTGTCTGGTGGTCAACGTCAACAAGTTGCCGTTGGCCGCGCACTAATGACTGAGCCCAAATTGTTAATGTTGGACGAGCCAACTGCCGGCGTTTCTCCAATAGTTATGGATGAATTGTTTGATCGGATAATCGACGTGGCTCGAACCGGTATTGCCATATTAATGGTTGAACAGAATGCCAAGCAAGCCCTATCAATCGCCGATATCGGTTATGTTCTTGTGCAAGGTGAAAACCGCTACACAAATAGCGGTAAAGCTTTGTTAGAAAACACTGATGTACGCAAAACATTTTTAGGGGGCTAGGCATTGGAAGGTTCCCTAAATTCCATGGCATTGCTCGCTAACTATATTCTTGTCCCCGGCCTTGCTTATGGCAGTCAGCTTGCGCTCGGAGCGCTAGGCGTAACAATGATTTATGCTGTGCTCAATTTTTCCAATTTCAGCCATGGTGAAATCATGTCATTTGGTGCGATGATTACTATATTGGTAACGTATTGGTTTCAGGGGCTTGGTATTTCAGTGTATCCCTTACCAACCGCACTCATAGCATTGCCAGTAGGTATTGGTGGCGCGATTTTACTATGCCTTCTGCTCGATAAACTGGTGTTTAGCTTTTACCGACAACAACGCTCTAATTCAGTTACTTATCTCATTGTCTCCATCGGTGTGATGTTTGTAATTGGTGGTATAACAAGATTCATCATTGGGCCAGATGATCGCAATTTTAACGACGGCGAACGTTTTATTCTGAAAGCCCGCGCATTCAAGGAAATGACAGGCCTCTCTGAGGGAGTTGCCATCAAATCATCACAAGCAATTACAGTAGCCTCAGCATTTATTGTCGTTGCAGCAGTTTTTTGGTTCTTAAGTCGTACTCGCACGGGTAAATCAATGCGGGCATATTCCAATAACCCAGACCTAGCCCTTCTATCTGGTATTGATCCTAACCGGGTAGTCATCATCGCGTGGGTCATTACTGCCGGGCTTGCCGCTGTATCTGGCACTTTGTATGGGCTTGATAAAAGTTATAAGCCTCTCGTCTTTCTGCATCTGGTTCTACCTATATTTGCGGCGGCAATTGTTGGTGGTGTCGGCAGCCCACTTGGGGCGATTGTTGGGGGGTTCGTGATCGCTTTTTCCGAGTTGTTTATAACCTTTGCATACAAAAAAATGGCAGCCTATTTGTTAGGTGACGGCGTACTTGGTGATGGACTGTTGCAGTTGCTATCCACAGATTACAAATTCGCGGTTTCCTTTATAATCCTAGTGATTGTATTGCTGATAAAGCCAACTGGAATCTTCAGCGGAAAATCAATATGAATTTTTTGTTCGGAAAATATTGTCAGACTCAGCTCGGCTTGAAGCGCCTCCCGAATCTTCTGCGTAATTTGATTTTGGCCGGAATTATGGCTTGTTTGCTTGCCATTGTAGGAATTTCGCAGAGCTGGAACTTGGCGTTTTCACTTTTGAACATGTGTCTGATATCGGCAATCATGGCATTGGGTGTGAATATTCAATGGGGCTATGCTGGCCTATTTAACGCTGGCGTCATGGGGTTTGCTGCTCTTGGTGGGTTAGCAGCAGTTTTGATTTCAGTCGATCCAGTAAGAGCTGCTTGGGCCGCTGGCGGTCAGGGACTTTTATTCGGTCTTGTCATTGGCGTTTTCACCACGTGCAGCGCCATTTTTGCATGGAGGCGCCTGAGCAATTCGGGGTCAAAGCGCTATTGGATAACAATTTTACTATTAGTTGTCGGCTTTGCTACGATGCGGTTTTTCACTGACCCTGCAACTCTTGCGATTGAGGCTGTGGATGCGGCAAGGTCCGGATATCTTGGTGGGCTCGGAATGCCAATCATGTTTTCATGGATTATTGGTGGACTGCTAGCGGCATGTGTAGCGTGGATTATCGGAAAAATATCACTGGGGTTGCGTTCAGATTATCTTGCAATTGCTACCTTGGGAATTTCCGAGATCATCATCTATTTCCTAAAATTTGAGGATTGGTTAACAAGAGGCGTAAAAAACGTCAATGGGCTGCCGCGTCCAGTTCCTTATGAAATCGATTTGCAAAATGAAGCTTGGTTCCAGCAAGTCACAAGCACCCTTGATGTTTCTGTTGTTGATGCCTCGTCATTATTAGTTAAGGCCTGCTACACAGGAATATTTTTGGCTGTTCTATTAGCTGTTATATGGTTTTCAGAGACAGCGTTACGTGCGCCTTGGGGACGCATGATGCGCGCCATTCGAGATAATGAAACTGCCGCAACCGCTATGGGAAAAAATGTGCAAAAACAGCATCTACAAGTTTTTGTTCTGGGGTCCGCTGTAATCGGCATTGCCGGTGCGATGCTAGTTACATTAGATGGACAATTTACTCCGACAAGCTACCAACCACTACGCTTCACTTTTTTGATTTGGGTAATGGTAATTATAGGGGGCTCGGGCAATAATTGGGGAGCTGTGCTCGGTGGATTTGTAATTTGGTTTTTTTGGATTGAGGCTGAACCGGTTGGTTTGTGGCTGATTACCTTTTTAACCTCAGGAATGGAACCCACAAGTTGGCTGCGTTTACATCTCATCGAGAATGCTGCCCATACAAGACTGATTACAATGGGAATGGTGTTACTCCTTACGCTGCGTTTTGCACCTCGTGGTCTGATTCCCGAGACAAAACGCTGAGCTGTTGGATAAAAAAACTAATAACGCCATCGTGAAAAAATGAGAAAAGTAATCAAAAACACCCTACTTGCGCTGAATTATGGGATCGCTGTTGCGGTGTGTCTTTTACTAATAATATCGAATCATATTGCAATTTTGGAAAAAGCATTGATCGGCTTTGGAGCAATTGCTTTCGGAATGCTTATTCGCAGAATTATTAACTGGGTATTTCCTGAAAACGATTCGGCAAGTTCACAAGGTTAAAATTTTCTGTATTGAAATGATAATAATGCTCGATGCCGGTATTACTTATAACAGTTGTGTCTGTTGGGAAAAATACCGATAGCTTTAATTTTGCCCAATTGCCAAGCAACAAGTCATCATATTGAATCAATCTAACTGAGCGCTATTGTCAGAGTCCCAATCGAGACAAAAACAATAGTTCTAGCAGGGCCCTCCAAAACAAGAAAATATTAAAAACATTGACCAATAGGGCCTTTTTGGACCAGAATTTAGATATATCTGGAACTCCCGGGGAGGTTTTATGCCTGTTAGATATTCTCAGTACCTCAACGCAGCGGCTGTGAGGCATCGCTCTGTAAGCTACAATGCCTTGGCGCCAATTGTTGACGGAAGGGGTCAAAAACCTGGGCGAATCTCGTTGAATTTTAACCAAGTAATTGAACTATTGGCTCCCTACTGTGGAATCAGAATCGTTGAGCAACTCAAAGCAGTTGCTCCACTCGCAGCATACCTGATGCTTTTTCAACTTCTAGTTTTGCGACATCCGGTAGACTCCGCGGTGACGCTTTGTTTTGGGCTAATTGCAGTTGTGATTGGCCTTGCTGTATTCATGGAAGGTTTGAGCACAGGGTTGATGCCATTTGGCAACATAATTGGTGATAATCTGCCAAAAAAGGCGTCTATGTTTGTAGTTTTAGTTATTATTGGCATTCTCGGTGTTGGCGTCACCTTTGCAGAACCCGCGATTGGCGCCCTGCAGGCGTTTGGGTCCTCTGTAGATGTGGTTAAAGCGCCTTATTTGTACGAGCTCTTGAACAATTGGGCTTTGCCCCTCGTTTTAATGGTTGGTGCGGGAGTTGGTATCGCAGCAATACTGGGAACCGTGAGATTTGTTAGGGGTTGGTCACTAAAGCCAATGATTTACCTTGCCATATCTCCCGTCTTTCTCTTAACCATCTACGCTTGGTTCGATCCAAATCTTCGAAGCGTTTTGGGGCTAGCTTGGGATTGTGGGGCGGTAACCACTGGTCCCGTAACAGTTCCATTAGTATTGTCTTTGGGTATCGGCATTGCCAACGCGGCGGGAAAAGGCGGGTCCTCACTCTCCGGTTTTGGCGTTGTAACAATGGCATCCCTTTTCCCCATTTTGGCGGTGCTAATTTTAGCAATTTTTGTATCGTTCTCAATCACGCCGGATGAAATTATTGCTGCTGCAAAAACCGCCGGTAATGTGGTTGCTGAGCAACCATCTATTTGGGATCAAACACCTTTAGCCGAAATAGTGCTCGGTGTTCGGGCAATCCTACCGCTTGTTCTGTTCCTAATGTTTGTCCTTTTCATAGTCCTTAAGTCAACTTTGCCAAACAAAATGGTAACGGTTTACGGACTAACTTTATCGATCGTTGGAATGTGCATTTTTAATATCGGCCTCACATATGGTCTTGGCGCTATCGGCTCGCAAACCGGTGGGGTTCTCCCAGCAGCATTCATGGAAATCCCAGTGAGTGAGAGCTCTCCAATATTCAACATTGTTACTGGCTTATCGATTGTTATTGGATTTGCGTTCATCCTCGGTTTTGGCGCAACGTTAGCTGAACCTGCGTTAAACGCTTTGGGCTTAACCGTTCAAGATCTTACAAACGGTGCATTTAAAAAGTCTATGCTTATGTACAGCGTTGCCGGTGGTGTTGCAGTTGGCATTGCACTGGGCGTTAGTAAAGTTGTTTTGGGTTTTGACCTGATGAAGGTTTTATTACCTCTGTATCTTCTCGGGATTACCTTGACAATTTTTTCAACAGAAGAGTTTGTCAATGTTGCCTGGGATAGCGCCGGAGTAACAACTGGACCTGTAACAGTGCCATTAGTGCTTGCAATGGGACTGGGGCTAGGTAACGCGGTGTCCGCCATTGATGGATTTGGAATACTCTCCCTCGCAAGCATTTGTCCCATCGTGGCAGTGCTCACGATGGGACTGGTTATTAAAATGATAAACAAAAAAACTGAACATGCGGTCACTGGATAGGAAAAAATCATGAAACAACGGACTATAACATATCTGACTGACGCAAATCTTATCACTTGCGTGATCCAAAAAGACCTCGCAGAACCAGTTCTCGAAGCCGCAAAAAATGCTGGGGCACAGGGCGCAACCATAAGTTATGCGCAAGGCACCGGTGTTCGTGAAAGAATGGGTTTGATGGGCGTCACGATTGATGAGCAAAAAGAGGTGATTAGAATCATTGTATCACACGAACAATCTGAATTGGTGTTTGAGACGATGTACTTAGCTGGCCAACTGGATAAACCGGGGAAAGGTATCATGTTCATGAGCGCGTTGGAGCGGGTCGCTACCTACATACCCGATGATGTGTTTGAGAAGTTGAGTTAGCATTATGGGTAAACACATTCAAATCGGCGCTTTGGTTGAGAAAGAGCACGGGTTAAGTGCTTACAATGACATTTCAAGTTTAAAAGGAGTTCTCTACGCATTTCTTGAGACTGGAAGGTCAAATGATCTGTTTTCTGAGAAGCAATTTGGTGAATTTGGCGAGGCAGCGATCCTTACAATGGTGGTTGAAGCAAAGGAAAAAAACAATGTTCTTGAACGCCTAGTAAAGAGTTTAAATATTGATGCAAACGGTGAAGGTCTTGTTTTTGAAGAAACTGATATCTTGAAAGTGAGCCACGTATGACAAGCCTCATTGGTAAAATTATGAAAAAATAGTCGGAGTATTGAACACCAAGCGTTAAGTAAAATGATAAAAATTAAGCGCCGCAAATAAAGTGGCCTAGAAAAAGCATGGCTGATCTAGACAGCCATGATAAAAAGACTGAGGGAGAGAATAATATGAATGCATTTACTCAAATGGGGATGGATGCCTTTAATGAGGGTATGGCATCTGGAATGGCACCAGAAGCGGCAGCTAATGCAGCAGGAGATGCAATGGGGGCTGCTGCAACCGACATGGGTTTTCCTGCAGATATGGTTGCAGACGGTGTTGCTTCGGGGATAGAAGTCTTTACGCAAGCCCTTGCAAATGGCGCGCCTCCAACTGAAGCATTTGGTGCTGCAGTTGCT
>CACEJY010000034.1 GCA_902559985.1 uncultured SAR116 cluster alpha proteobacterium
TGATACAAGATACGTTGACCCAGTACCAGATGAATGGGGGCGAGCTTGCTCAGAGCTTCACAGCCTCTGACATGCAACACTTTTCGCCAGAAATGATTAATTGGTTTCCAACTGCGTTCATTGGTGAGCTCTCACCTGAGGCTTTTGGCGCATTAACTGCCGATCAGATATCAAATATCCAGCCAAATGACTTTCAATATTTAAGTTATGATCAAGTTTCAAGTTTTAGTGCCGACGGTCTGTCTGGTCTCACGGAATTACAGATTAACGCTATGAGCCTTCAACCTGAGTTACCATTATGGTTTACCGATGAACAAGTAGCAAATATGTCTACAGATGCGGCGGCAGCTTTCCAAATAATGGTTGATAATATGTCTGGAGGCACTCAAGTCGCTCCTGATACAACTCAGGATGTTTCTAACCAAAATAGTAATGCTGAACCAGAACCTGCAGATGATGGGACCTCTAGCGTTTCATCAAATTCAACTAGTGGGGATTCATCTCAAAATAGTAATGCTGAACCAGAACCTGAAGATGATGGGACCTCTAGCGTTTCATCAAATTCAACTAGTGGGGATTCATCTCAAAATAGTAATGCTGAACCGGCGCCGTTAAATATTGAGCCTTCTGGGGCTTCATCGAACTCAGCTAGAGGGGAAACCCGTGACGAGGACAGGTCATCAACAAATTCTGACCGTCAGGCTCGAGAACCGGAAGGAGAACGTTCTGCTTCTCAAGAACAAAATGAATGGACTGGTGAGGAATCTGAGTTACCAACTCAAGCCTTTATAACCCCCAATTCAGGCGAACGCAGGCCGCGTGAGGAACGCGAAGAACGCGAAGAACGAGGTCCAGAAGCAAACCAGAGTGGAATTTCCAGAGAAGTCCCACAAGATGAGGCGATTTCCTCATCTCGTGAGATTGACAATGCAATCTTAGCGATTGACAGAACGATGGCTGGCAACAGCGCTGAGAGAATGGAGCGTGAAAACATGGAACGGGGTGACACAAATTCAGACGAATCTGATCAGGTTCGGCCTGACCCTTCTGAAAGAGGTGAAGTCATATAACTTATAATATAATAAACTCCTTCTGTTTTTACCTGTTTCTTATGATGTTTTGTCCGATGCTATAACAGTAGCTAAACGCCGCCATAAAAAGCGGGGCAAACAGTTCTTGAAACGGCCCAAGAAGATAGCGGCGAAAACCAAGCGCTTTCGTTAGTCTCCGATCACAAGATCTCGTGACCCAGATCACAACAGGATCACAAACAGGGGTAATTCTATATGATTTAGTAGGATTGTACTTTATTCATAATCGATTGTTAAATATCGTTTTCGATTATGGCGTATTGCTTTTTGACAGATTCGGCCCCGTCAATCCCACCAGACAACTCATTTAAATAGTTGTATTTAAACGGATTTTTTTGCGTCTGCATCACAGTTGGATCACAAGAAATTTAGAGTGGGCGTGGGCCCGGCCCGTAATTATTTCCAAAAATCGTAAAAAAGTGACGGGATCAGCCCTTGAACTTGATTCAACTCGCCAATTCTCCAAATCTGCAGGTTTTTGCTCAAATTAGGAACTTATGCCTATAATCAACGCCAGACACATATGTTCTTTGATCAAACTTTCATTACGGGGGAGAGTGTTGGTTGAATTATTTCACTGCCCGATTGTTTATTTGCTTGTTCACTCCGGCCCATCTACTGGTTTTGATCAGTGCTACCCACGCTCAATCTGTGTCAGCCCGCTTAACGGCTTCAATATCGGGATTTTTTTCGCTTCTCGTAAAAATTGAGGCGCACTTTCGGTTGGGTTTTTGCCCCATTGTCAGTGTTTTGATGATATTGCCTTTAATTTTTAGTGGACTATGGAATTATGCCAATGCGGCCACATATGATGCTTCCGGTCAATGGGCTGATTTCAGCAACGCTGTAGACGTAGGACTGAACCCAACTGTTGGCGACACTTATACCTACCCTAACATTTTCGCTGGAGTAGATGCGTTAGTTACGGTTACTGCCACACAAAAAACTGGGACAGGGTTGAAAGTTGACGAAAAAGACCCGACCCTGCACTCGGCGTGGGAAGATGTAAAAGACATCAATGTAAAACTGGTAATGGATGGTTCTGGTCCAGAGAACCTACTAAAATTTCGGATTGATTTTCTCGAAGCTGGTACATTAATCCCCATAACGGTTACTAATTTATCGATTGTAAACAAGGATGTTGAGGGACCAGAGTTCGTCGAGTACAGCGGCCTAACCGGCTATGTCTTGGCAAATGTTACAAATGTTACGGCGAGCTCAGCCGGAGGCGTTTACAGGTTTTCTGGTAGCGGCTTCAGTTCAAATCTTGCTGATCAGGCATTTTGGATTGAAACAAAATACTCTTCAGTAAACTCAGTAACGGCAACTATCGGAAGAGATACATCTGCGGGGAGTGGCTCAGCCAATAGGTTTGCCCTATCATTTCAATCAGCAAGTTGGACAAATGGTATTACCACTGCAGTTCCTCTGCCGGTGCGTACAATTACATATGACGCAAATGGAGCGACATCTGGAAATGTTCCCAGTGCTACTTCAGGCGCGGGCGCATTAATAATTGCAAACAATAGCGGGGCTTTAGCCCAAAACGCGCTGACCTTGTCCTCTTGGAACACTGCATCTGATGGTACTGGGGTTTCTTTAATACCGGGTAGTAGTTTTACGCCGTCATCTGACATTACTGTTTACGCACAATATTCGAAGGCAGCGCCGACTCAGAAAGCTGATGTTGTTGCTGGGTTATTAAGTAAGGAGTTGATTGCCTATCAGTTTTACAAAGGCTCTATACAGTCGGTAAACGACCGTTTGGCTTGGCTGGCGTCAAGACGAGGTAATCCAAAGACGTCTAAGCAGGGGGTCAAGTTCAAATTTAATGATCCTGTCTTAGATCAGTTAGTTAATAGCTCCCCAGAGCGCCTTAGGGACTACAGTGAGGCTGATTTAGCCTCACTTACATACAAGCTTGGAGAAAATCCTGAGCTTTATGAAAATGTACTCAAGGCGCAGGCAGTATCACTCGGTATTGCCGAGTTAAAAGCCAAGACAGGTGACTTTGACATTAATCCAGCTTTTGAAAGCACAATTAGTGGTTTTAGCGGCTGGAGTGATGGTGAGATATCAATTGGGAAGAACAGTGCCTCAACAATATCCTCCTCACGGGAGTTTAACCGTAAAGTTCTGACCATCGGTCTTGATAAAGAATACAAGCAAGATAATTTGATCGGCTTTGCCCTCTCAGTTGGAAGAGAGGATACAGATGTTGGTAAAGATGGTAGCACTATTCAGTCTGACAATATTGGTGCGATCGTCTACTCAACCTATACATCAGAAAAATTGCCACAGATCGAAGCGTCCCTTGGGTATGGGGACCTAAACTTTGAGACCAAGCGGATTGATTCAGGTGAAACACTCTATGGGGAACGAAAAGGGGGCATTTATTATGGTTCTGTTGGTTTTAGACAATTAAATACTGCTCAAGAGGAGAGGGTCAGCTACAGTGCCCACGGAAGGGTTAACCTTGGACAAATCACTCTCAAAAGTTATTCAGAGACTGGGGGTGCTTCTGCTATAACATACTTCGATCAGGACATTGACTATGAAGAGTTAGAGACAGGGGTTGAGATGTCCAAGGTGATGAAATGGCGAGATTTAACGATCCGCCCTCATGCCAGGCTTCAATACTCGCACTTCCTCAATAAATCCTCACCTGCCTCTATGCGTTATACAAGTTTGTCAACCATACACACTTCAGTTGTTCAAACAGAGATGGAATCTGGCTGGAGCATCAGTGCAGGCGTTGATATCTGGGATGAGGGCAGCTTGAGTTCTAATCTATCTTTATCTAGAAGCCACTCCAGCTCAAATAACCATATCAACTCCATCAATTTTAGTCTTCAATATCAGTTCTGAAGCTAGTTTGCTATCCAATTGAATTCAGCGTATAAATGAAGCCGGGAATGCCCCATCTGTTTGGGCAAAATGAAGCTTAGGGTAGGGTGATATGGGGCTGGGGCGTCATTAAACTCATCATAAGCATTAGAGCCGCATTACAAGTAAAAGCCAAGCATAGTGATAAAAAGCAAGGCAGGCAGTTCTGAAAACAGCCCAAAAAGATAGGGGCGAAACCCAAGCGCTTTCGTTAGCTCGTTCCACAAGGTCTCCTGATGCGCATTACAGTTGCTTCACAAGAAATTTAGAGTGGGCGCGGGATTGGCACTTTTTTTGTACTCGGGATAGCTTAGTCTTGCTAATCCGCGTTTTCTGTACTTTGACTATGGGTCTTCTTTGGCCTTGACCTCTATAGCTCTGTCGATGGCCTTCGCAACCAAGCAATCAAACGTTCGGATATTGTAATAAAGAGTTTTATCTAAACCAAAAGGCAAAAAAACGTGATGTTTATTAAAAACAGATGGATCATCTTTGTGTATGGAGTTTTATTTTCACTATGATGACATTCTTCAATGGTTGAAAAAAGAGTAGTATTTTAAATGTGATGACTATTTATGTGCAGAGTACGAATAAAGAAAATACTGTAAGAGCTTTATTGCATCTCGTAGTTTGTGCTCTTTTTTGGGTAGCGACTTGTAATTCAACTTTTGCTGCGCCAAAGCTCAATGAGACAGTGTTGACTGCGAACTCTGATGGAGCAACCTCCGGCTCATTCAATGGCGGAGGCACCACATTAACTTCCACTGCGAATTTAGCCACCACCGGCTCAAACCGAAATTTTGTTGCTCAGTATTTTGTGCCGAGTTCTTCAGGAATTTATGAGATCGGTTTATCGTCTAGCACCGAGGATACAGTAATTGTATTTTATTCTGGAATATTTCAGTCAAGCTCTCCTGCAAACAATGCTCAGACTGTTCAAGATGATTTTTCTGGCACCCGCCCGGTTGGTGTCACCATGGGCACTTGCGGTGGACGGGCGTCATATTGCCCTCAAATAACCGAAAATCTTGTGGGAGGACAAACATATTATATAGTTGTTACCTCCTATCGACCTAATCGGACGGTCTCTGATGGCGTCAATATGTACATCTATGGTGAACCAGTGTCTTTTGGCACTACAGACCAAACTGACGCAACAGACAAATTAGAAACCACTGTTAACCTTGAGATTTTGAATAGAGCTAAGAGTCTGATAAAATTCAATAAAATATATGTTTCTGACTCAATTGAGAGACATATTGCTTATCAAAAGAATGAGAAACAGGATGGAACTGAAAGCAAACTTAATTTTCATGGTCATGAAAAACCCATCAACAATATTTTAGTTAATGAAAACCTTTCAAAGTTTGCTACCTCGTCTACGAAAACACGACCGTTGAATAATGGAGGTCGTTGGATCACAGACGTCGCATTAAGTTATGTAAATAATCGGAATGGCAACGAAACTAAAAATAGTGAGATAAGAGTTTCAGTCGAACAGCCAGCTAGAGAGTTAGGGACTATTGGTGGGGCTTTAGGAGTGCAATACAACAATTCAGACACTGTAAGTCCAAATTCCGGTAAGGTTGAAAACAAAGGAGCTTCATTCACTGTATATAATATTATGAATTTCAGAGAAAATTTGTTCCTGGAAAATCACATAATGGTTGCGTCAGGACAGGGAAAGGCAAAGTTGAGTCCAAATGGACAAATATGGTCTTCTAAATTTGACACGGATTCATCTCTCTATGGGTTTTCTCTGAGAGGGCTACTTGAAACTTCTTTGTTGAATCCCCCTAATTTCATTTCGGAAAAGATTGAGATTTGGCCGTCTATATTTTTTGATCATGCTGTCAGTAAAGCAAAAAACTTAAGGTCAAGTTTTGAGTTTGGTTCTTTAAATGAGAACTTAAAAGTTGATGGTTCAAAAGTCAAAGTTACAGAAATTTCCCTGGCTTCAGAATTTAAATTTCAGCCTAAATGGGGAGATATGCGTTCTTATAGTAATACATTATCGGTTGCGCCGGGTTACTTTTGTCAGTGGATTTCCTCGAGTTTGAACAACAATTCCTGTGGTTCAGAGATTCATGTAGCTCTCGTCAGAGATGCAGATGGTCGAAAGTTGTTTAATTTTCAATTCCAAAACTTGACTAATTCAGAAACTTTTTCCGCTTCGCTTAATATAATCGTGCCTTTTTCTAACTCGGCAACGTCAAGCCGCAGTCATTCTTCTGCGCCAATAGATGAGAGAGGCATTACCGCCAGTAAAAGGTGGAACAAATAGTTCATTGAGCCAAGCAAAACTGAGCCTTAAGAAGTAAAACATCGTGCCGAAAACTAGGCGCTTTCGTTAGTCTCGGATCACAAGATCTCTTGACCCAGATAACAATAGATCACAAACAGGGGTAATTATATATGATTTAGTATGATTGTACTTTATTCATAATCGATTGTTTAATATCGTTTTGGATCATGACGTATTGCTTCTCGACAGATCCAAGTCCCGTCGTTCCCGCCACTAGTTTTATATTAATATTTGACTTTTACCAGCCCTCAATCTTCAAATGGCTAGGGACTTTTTTGTGTTTGAGTATGTGTAAAGCGTATTATTTGCCATTGCTAGAATACTGACAGAATATCACTTTCAGTTTTCTTGTATAATGAAGCCTGAGGGACTGTCGCGTCTTGTGATGGGTAGCCAACGGGCATAATCATAACAGGCTTTTCGTTTTTAGGCCGTTGACATAGGTCATTCAGAAATGACATTGGATTGGGCGTGTGTGTCAGTGTACTGAGACCACAATTGTGCAAGGCAGTGATGAGGATGCCCGTGGCAATACCCACACTTTCTGGAACATAATAATGTTTATATCTTGTGCCATCATTGCGTAGACCATAGCGCTGAGCAAAGATAACAATTAGCCAGGGCGCTGTTGTGATATGCGGCTTGTTTGGGCCCGTTCCTATTGGCTCAAGTGCGGATAGCCACTCATCACCGCCGCCGCCATCATAAAACTCCCGTTCTTCTGCTTCGGCTGCATCTCTTATTCTTTGCTTTATTTTTGCGTCTTTTATAGCAACGAAATGCCATGGTTGTTGATTTGCGCCTGATGGAGCTCGCGCGGCAGCTCTGATGGCGGTACGTATCACGTTTTCGTCAATATTAATATCAGAGAAATCCCGTATAGAATGCCTTTTTGACATCCTTTTAAAGAAGTTATCAGCTTCCAATTGTGCCTTTTCTGGGCTAACAAAATTATGCGCGGGCAAGGGCACAGGATGGTATTTTTGATGGCGTGAGATCATTCTTTAGGTCTTTCACTTCGATTAGGAGGATGAGATTATTTGCCCAGTAGACATCAATTAAGGATATTTATCTAGACGTTACGAGGAATACATTATCCTAAATAACTAGCGTTGGCGCTTTGCACTGCGTTAACCTTTGATGGGTACGAGACGGACTCTGCCATATTGCCTGCCTTGCAAGCTTTTGCTCAAATCAAACACCTGTGCGTATACTAAATGCGCCTAACAATTGTTCTCTAATCGAACTTTCATCTCCGGGGAGAGTTTTGGTTGAATTATTTCATAGTGCATCAAAATGAATTCCACCAATCTTGTCCATTGTTTAGCGCTCTACATTAAACTAATACGAATTTTTTTGTCTCAATTGTGATTTTTGTCAATTTGCTGCAACGTTAACTTTGTTTATTAAAAGGTCCTGTTAGTAGATAGTAAGTGCTATTTATGTTATTAAAAAGGTTAAATTTTTATGCCAAAAAAAACTACACAAGTTTCCTCAGGTGGTACCTCGGCGGGAATGGCTGAGCTAGTCTTGCTTGGCACAAAGGGCGGTCCAGCGTTACGCAATCCAGGGGTTTCGTTTCTGCCAACGGCCTCGCACCTTTCACTTCCTCGCCGTTCCATCATCATTGATTGCGGCATGGGCGTTACTGCAAGTATGGTGGCGTCTGGCCATGCTTTGAGTGATTTAACTGATGTGTTTATTACTCATTACCATTCTGATCATGTTCTAGAACTTGGCGGCTTGTTGCACACGGCTTGGACTGCTGGTCTTTCGCATCCGGTGGCCGTTTATGGCCCTCCTGGACTTGATGTAATTTGGGACAGGTTTTGTGATATGATGGCGTTTGATATTAATATCCGTATCCGTGATGAGGGGCGCATCCCGCTTCATGAATTGGTGATGATCAATGTTTACGATGCGAAAACATCGGTTCCGGGAGTGATTTTGGATGAATTAGATATTGATTTGGAGGGTGGGCTTCGAGTGCAAGCACTTCGAAATTATCATCCGCCTGTGCATGACTCATTCGCGCTTCGTTTCGATGCCGGGCAAAAGTCAGTAACTTTCTCCGGTGACACCACCTATCTACCCGCACTGGCTGACTTTGCAAAAGACACCGATATTCTGGTGCACGAGGCGATGCTGGCAAAAGGGGTTGATTATGTTTTGTCTAAAACCAAAACTGATAATGACCAGTTGAAACAACATCTTCTTGCCTCGCACAGCTTTGCCGAGGATGCAGGCAAAATTGCCGCTGCCGCCAATTGTGGGCATTTGGTACTTCACCATCTTATCCCGCCGGAGCGCAATATTTGCAGTGATGAAGATTGGCTAACAAAAGTTCGCAATAGTTTTCACGGCCCTTGTTCGGTTGGTTATGATGGCATGAAGTTATTATTTTAGGCCCAACCAAATCAAATTTGTAAAAATTTAGCCGGTATTTTCTGGGATTTGGCTGGTGTTTTCATAGGGGCTTGCGGGTGATCACGAAGCTGACATCACCGGTAACATGCTGTGTTGATTGCGCGTGGGTAGGGCCAAAATGGGCCTCGGCACGCTTAACAAAGGCGGCACGGCTCGCATAGAAAATCTGTTTTTGAATTTGGGCTTTTGGGGTGCATAGCAGGTTAAGAACCAGCCCATATCGCGTTTGTGTCATACAGCGATCTAGGCAGGCAAAAATATAATCGTTCCATAGGGCAGGATCATCGCTATGGGTAAGATTGAACGTACCAGAAAACAGGCAGAAATCCACAATGTTAGACGGCCTATTGCCAGTGGAAAATATATCAGGTTGATGCGGAAATTTCTGGCGGCAGGCGGCAATCATCGCTCGGTTTATATCCACCCCCCAGTATTCAATGTGCTGAAATTTTGATGATCGTTTGATAAAATCCAGCAACGCACCATATCCGCAGCCAATATCGGCAATTGATGTCGGCTGGTAGCCCCGGAGCTGATGAACCAAAGAAAGTAAAGCGTCAAAGCGGGCAAACTGGCTTGATTGCGAACGCCAAAATACACCTTGAGCCGTGTTGCCCTTGCTTGCCAGACGATCTCGATATACGCGGTTCAATTGACGCTCATAGCGAGCAAATAGCAATCGGCGCAGCACATGGCTCTCCAAATTAGGGTGGGGGACGGGTAAGATGGTAATCTGCCCGTATCTGGTCTGTCTGGCAAGCTGCCTTTGTACTAAAATGACATGCCATCACCGGTACTTTAATTATTGAAAAAACCCGGCTTGGCATGGTGGCACGAGCTGTTTATGTTGATTGCCGCAACAAGGGAGGGCCATTGTGAAGCTTTACGGACTGAAAAATTGTGATAGCTGTAAAAAGGCGTTAAAAGACATCAGGAGTGCAGGGAAAGATATTGAATTTATTGATATTAGAGACACTTCTATTTCAATTGATACAATTCAAAACTGGCTTGACCAGCATGGTGATGGGGTGCTGGTAAACCGCAAATCAACCACCTGGCGTAATCTGAGTAATGGAGACCGCCAGACACCTGCCCGCATATTGCTGCAAGCTCATCCTACCTTGATCAAACGGCCGATTATTGTTGCAGGTGATCACAGTTTTGTTGGCTGGAATGTGGATGTCAAATCAGCGCTTGGCATCGCATAATTCTCTATTTTAGTGGAATTCCAACGCGAAATTGCTATAACGCCCGTCTGATTAATAGCATAAAATTCTGTTTGTTTTTAGGATCTGACTTCATGGCAAAGAAACGAATGTTAATGGAACTGGGCATGGGCAGTTCGCTTCGTAACCAAGATTATACGCGCGCTGCCTGCCGCGCACTCGAAGACGCGTTATGGCATAACTCTCTATCGATTGCCGATGCGTTTGGCCTTGATAATTCCGCGATGATCATCGAGGTGGATGTCGCCGTTCAGCGGCCCGAACAGGTGGATAGTGACAAGGTAGCCGCGATTTTGCCCTATGGTCAGGCATCGGTACGGGCAGTTCATGGCGGACTTGATGTGCCGAAGCCAGGTGGCGGCTTTACGGTTATCGCCAATGCGGCGGTGGTGGTGTATCTGGATCTCGAACCGGCAGGAGCCATTTAATGAAGCGTATTATTCTGGAAATGGGAACCGGTAACGATCTCTATGGCGAAGATTATACAAAAGCTGCTTGTCGTGCTGTTGATGATGCCCTTCATCACAGCTCGTTGATTCTGTTCCGCTCGCTGGGGTTTGATCATGCCGATATGGATGTGCGTGTTACCATTGCTGTTCAGCAGCCCAAAAAGGTAGATATAGCAGTGGTTGCTGAAAAATTGCCGCGCGGTAACCCAACTGTTAAGGTTGTTCAAGGCGGGCTTGATGTAGTTGATGGTGTTCATGATACCAGGTCGGTTATTGCTACCGCTGCAGTTGAGGCCTATCTCGATATTGATGAGACACAATGGGTGTCGCTGCCACCTAGGGGATAGGGCGCGCTGAAACGCCAATATAATGATTGTTACGGGGCATGATATGGCCCAAAATCAGCGATCTGCAGATTGTGGGACCTCCAAATGAGGCTTATTAACATTTTGCTTTATGCCGGTGTGCTGTTCGGCTGGTCAACAAGCTGGCTGCCCCTCTCTTGGCAGCTTGGTGTTGTGGCACCCGAAATATCGCTATTTTGGCGGTTCTTGATGGCCGCGCCCGTGATGGCAGCGCTCGCCTTTGTTTTTGGTGAGACATTAAGTTTCAACTGGCGGATGCATTGGCGTTTTGCGGCACTGGGTTTGTGTATTTTTTCAGGAAATTTTGCACTGTTTTACCACGCGGGCAGTGGCGTTGTTTCGGGTCTTTTGGCAGTGGTGTTTTCAACCGCATCGTTTGTGAATGTGGTGATGGGGGCGATAATTGGTCGGACGTGGCCGCCAGCGCTTCACTTAGTGGCGGCTCTGGTTGGTATTGGTGGTGTTGCTATACTGTATTGGCCGGAATTAGAGATGTCTGATGCGGCTTTGCAGAGCCTGATCTTCTGTCTTTTTGGCACGCTGTTTTTTTGCACTGGCAATATGGTATCGCAAAATAGCCAACAGCACGGCATTCCGGTGTTTGCATCAACCGCATGGGGCATGCTTTATGGCACTTGCTATTTGGGAATATTTTCAGTGCTAATGGGCCATGAATTTACTATCGAGTTTACCACCCGCTATTTTGGGTCGCTGGTCTGGTTGACGATTGTGTCGTCGGTTCTAACCTTTAGCTGTTATCTAATGCTGATTGGCCGCATCGGGGCTAGCCGTGCGGCTTATGCAACGGTGGTGTTTCCGGTGTTTGCCTTACTCCTCTCAGCAAACTTTGAGAATTATCATTGGAGCCTGAGCGGCATGATTGGCCTTGGGTTTGTTCTGATTGGAAATTTGATTATGATCCGTGCCCGCTAGGAGGGGCGACAATTTATGCGAGTAGCATTGCAGCAAGGCTTATCATTGCACCGGCGGTTAGCATGGAACGAAGCCGCATGTACCAACTTGGGATCAAGCCGTGATCAGCCGCTTGACGATCAACCAACCACGCAAGGCCAAATAATGGCATCAGCGCGACAATCCGCATCTCAACATCGAACAATAACAGGCTGGCAAATCCAAACAGTGCTGGTGTGATTGACCAGACATACCAATAGGGGTTGCGCTCATCCTGCATAGCGAGCCCCCAATGAACCGCACCCAGAAAACTTAGTATTACTGCACCATAGGTGGTGCCACCCAAAAAGCCGTATAGGACCAGCGTGTCAATCCCGCTATGAGTGCCGAGCGCGGCAAGACTAAAAGGAAGAAGTCCAGCCCAGCCGAGAAACCTAGGCATATTCAGGGAGGATGCGATTTGCGAATTTGATCCCATTTTAATCTCGTATCGAAAAGTCCAGTGGCGGTGATAAAGTTGAGAGAAACCGGCTTGATATCAGGCAATCACCTACAAGATACCATCCAAAATTCGGGCGCCGCAACGGTGCTCCACCCGATATTGATATTAATCTAGGCGATGATCTATCGCACATGCAACCGCTTGAAGTGAACAGACCATACAAATGCAGAGAGGGTAAAAACGGGAAATTATCGAAAAAATCAGTGGATTTCTTGTGATTTTTCCGCTTTGTCGCTTGCATTTGGGGCAGCGCTGAATTATTTGAAGTATTGTACGCACCCAGTAGCCCAATCAGGAGTATTCTGTGGATTCGTTTCTTGCTGAGTATTTGCCAATTGCGGTGTTTTTTGCCATAGCAATTGGTCTGTCTCTGGCGTTTGTTATATCTGCTTTTATTATTGGTAATCAACGCCCCGATAGCGAAAAAATGACTGCATATGAGTGTGGGTTTGACGCATTTGATGACTCGCGCCGCCAATTTGACGTGAGGTTCTATTTGGTTGCCATCTTATTCATAATTTTTGACCTTGAGATCGCGTTTCTGTTCCCTTGGGCGGTTGCATTGGGTGGAATTGGGTTATTTGGATTTTGGTCAATGATGCTGTTTCTAGCCGTGTTGACCATTGGATTCATCTATGAATGGAAAAAGGGAGCTCTGGAATGGGAGTGATGGATCCATCACTGGCAAAACCGATAATGCCAGGTGCTGATCAGGACGCAATCTTACATGCCGTTGGTGAAGAAATTACTAATCGAGGGTTTGTAATTGCTAAAGCTGATAAGCTTTTCAACTGGGCGCGGTCAGGTTCGTTGTGGCCAATGACATTCGGTCTTGCTTGCTGCGCTGTGGAAATGATGCATTCGGCCGCAAGCCGCTATGACATGGATCGGTACGGCATGCTTTTCCGCCCAAGTCCACGTCAATCAGATGTGATGATTGTTGCTGGCACGCTGACCAATAAAATGGCACCGGCATTGCGTCGCGTTTATGACCAGATGCCAGAGCCGCGCTGGGTGCTCTCAATGGGGTCATGCGCCAATGGTGGTGGTTATTACCATTATTCCTATGCAGTGGTTCGGGGCTGCGACCGCATCGTGCCAGTGGATGTTTATGTGCCGGGCTGTCCGCCAACTGCCGAAGCTCTGATTTATGGCCTTCTGCAATTACAGAAAAAAATCCGCCGTACGGCAACAATTGCGCGGATTTAGACTCTGCGTCGTTACTTCCCTTGCTTTTGCTAGCCTTGAAAGGGCGTTGCAATGACTGAAACCGAAATGATGAAAGACATGAGTGACGAACAAACAGGTCAGTCGCCGCTAGAAGCAATGGCCGAACATATCCGTGATTCTGGCGCGGTGATGGTGCTGGCGTGCGACGTTGTGCAAGGCGAGATTGAAGTTAGGGTGAATGCAAGCGATGTTTCCTCAGCACTGGCATTGTTTCGTGATGATCGGCAGGCCGCCTTTACCCAACTGATTGATCTGACCGCCGTTGACTATCCGGACCGCAAACACCGCTTTGATATGATCTATCAGGTGTTATCAATGCAAAACAATATGCGCCTTCGGCTTGTTGCCGCCGTCGGTGAGGGCCAGGCTGTGCCATCTGCCACTGGTGTGTTTATGTCAGCAAATTGGGCTGAGCGTGAAGTATGGGATATGTTTGGTATTTTCTTCTCTGGCCACCCTGATTTGCGGCGTTTGTTAACCGATTATGGGTTTGAGGGGCACCCGCTTCGTAAAGACTTCCCGCTAACTGGCCATGTGGAAGTGCGGTATGACGATACGCAACGCCGTGTGATTAACGAGCCGGTTCATCTCGTTCAAGAACTCCGTGACTTTGATTTCCTTAGTCCGTGGGAGGGAATGCATAGCGAGTTTGACGGGGCTTACAACACGCAAGATCCTGACAAGTCGGCTAAATAGGAAGGTAAGAGAACCATCATGGCGGAGATGCAAATCAAACCAATCACGATGAATTTTGGCCCGCAGCACCCTGCAGCGCATGGTGTTTTGCGGCTTGTTCTGGAGATGGATGGTGAGGTTATTGAACGGGCAGATCCACATATTGGTTTGCTGCATCGTGGAACTGAAAAACTGATTGAACACAAAACATATTTACAAGCCCTGCCATATTTTGATCGGCTGGATTATGTGTCGCCAATGAACCAGGAACATGCGTGGGCGTTGGCGGTTGAAAAGGCGCTTGGCATCGAAGTGCCACGCCGGGCCCAATATATCCGTGTTCTATATTGTGAAATCGGGCGGATTTTGAACCATCTTCTGAATTTGACAACTTTTGCTATTGATGTGGGCGCGATGACGCCACTTTTGTGGGGGTTCGAGGAACGCGAACATCTGATGGGTTTTTATGAGCGCGCATGCGGCGCACGTCTGCATGCGGCCTATTTCCGTCCGGGTGGGGTGCATCAAGATCTTCCAGATGATTTGCTGCGTGACATCAGCAATTGGGTTAAAACATTTCCGTCGTTTATTGATGACATGGAAACACTGCTCACTGAAAATCGTATTTTTAAACAGCGCACAGTTGATATTGGCATTATTGGTGAAGAAGATGCTTTATCGCTTGGGATAACAGGCCCCTGTCTGCGGGCCTCAGGTGTCGCTTGGGATTTACGCAAAACCCAGCCCTACGACGCTTATGAGGAGATGGATTTTGATATTCCAATAGGCAAAACTGGTGATTGTTTCGCACGTTATCTTGTTCGGATTGAAGAAATGCGGCAATCGCTGCGGATAATTGATCAGGCCATTATGGGCATGCCATCTGGGCCAGTCATGACGAACGATCACAAGGTGACACCACCAAAACGCGGTGAAATGAAACAATCGATGGAAGCCTTGATACATCATTTTAAACTTTACACTGAAGGTTTTCATGTCCCGGAAGGTGCGAGCTACACTGCCGTTGAAGCGCCAAAAGGTGAATTCGGCGTGTTTCTGGTGGCTGATGGCACAAATAAGCCATACCGGTGCAAAATCCGCGCACCCGGCTTTTATTTCATGGCAGCGGTGGATCATTTGTCGCGTGGTCACATGTTGGCCGACTCAGTTGCTATTATTGGATCTCTTGACGTTGTTTTTGGTGAGATTGATCGATGAGCATTGAGTCCCGTATTGCGAGTAATCAACCAAAAAGCTTCAAATTTTCAAAAGAAAATGAGGCCAAAATTAAGCGCGTCATCGCCAAATATCCAAAGGGCCGTCAAGCGAGCGCGGTGATGCCGTTACTCGATCTTGCCCAACGCCAGCATGACAACTGGATTCCAATGAAGGCGATTGAACTGATTGCGAGCAAGCTGGAAATGGCCGAAATTCGCGTTCTAGAGGTCGCAACATTCTACACCATGTTTAACCTAAAGCCTGTAGGGCAATTCTTCTTGCAAGCTTGCACCACAACACCTTGCTGGTTACGAGGATCAGACGAGATGATGCGAGCTATCAAGGACCGTTACAATATTAGTTCTGGTGAAATATCTGCTTGCGGGCGGTTTTCGCTGCTCGAGGTTGAATGTCTCGGCGCATGTGTGAACGCGCCAATCCTGCAGGTGAATGACGATTTCTACGAAGATCTTGATTATCAAACTACTATTGAACTGCTTGAGTCGTTGGAATCTGGTGCACCATTGCCGGTTGGATCAGTTCTTGGACGATCCGGGTCAGAGGCTACCGAGGGGGCAACCACGCTTGCTTCGATCAAATCTAAAAAGGCTGCTGCCCGGGCAGCAAAAAAGCGGAGCTCTGCCAATGCTAAATGATGCGGATCGTATTTTTACAAATATTTATGGTTGGGGCGATACTGGGTTAAAAGGTGCCAAGGCCCGCGGTGATTGGGATAAAACCGCAAAATTGTTGGCATTAGGGCATGACGAGATTGTTGAGCGTATGAAAGCTTCCGGCCTCCGGGGGCGTGGTGGTGCGGGTTTTCCAACGGGACTGAAGTGGTCATTCATGCCAAAAGAGGTGAAGGATCGCCCGCATTATCTTGTGGTCAATGCCGATGAGTCCGAACCGGGCACTTGTAAGGACCGTGACATTATCCGACATGAACCACACAAGCTTCTTGAGGGCTGTGTTGTCGCTGGATTTGCAATGCGAGCCCATGTTGCATACATCTATATCCGTGGTGAATTTGTGAATGAAACGCGCCGCTTACAAGCCGCCATAGATGAGGCATATGATGCTGGTTTGCTTGGCAAAAACGCGGTGGGGTCTGGTTGGGCTTTTGACATTTATTTGCATCGCGGGGCGGGCGCATATATCTGTGGGGAAGAAACAGCCCTGCTGGAGTCGTTGGAGGGCCGCAAGGGTCAGCCTCGCCTAAAGCCGCCATTTCCTGCCGGTGTTGGACTTTTTGGCTGTCCAACAACAGTGAATAATGTTGAATCAATTGCTGTTGCGCCAACCATTCTTCGACGGGGTGCTGATTGGTTTGCCGGTCTCGGCAAAGAAAATAATACAGGCACCAAGTTGTTTTGTATTTCGGGTCATGTGAATAATCCATGCAATGTTGAAGAAGAAATGGGTATTCCACTTCGAGAGTTGCTTGAGAAACATGCTGGCGGTGTTCGAGGTGGCTGGGCAAATCTTTTGGCAGTTATTCCGGGTGGATCATCAACCCCTCTGATGCCAATTGACGTCTGTGCCGATATTACGATGGATTTTGACGCGCTGCGCGATGCTGGAACTGGCCTTGGTACGGCGGGCGTGATTGTGATGGATAAAAGCACTGATGTAGTGCAAGCCATTGCGCGTTTGTCTTATTTCTACAAGCATGAATCATGTGGTCAATGTACGCCATGTCGAGAAGGCACAGGCTGGATGTGGCGGATGATGGAACGGCTGGTAAGCGGCGAGGCGGAAAGCCATGAAATCGATACCCTTGAGCAGGTGACGCGTCAGATTGAAGGTCACACGATCTGCGCATTGGGTGATGCTGCCGCATGGCCAATTCAGGGGCTGATTAAACATTTCCGGCCCGAGATTGAACGACGGATTGCAGCGCGCCATTCTATTGACGCCGTGAATGCAGCAGAATAGGAAATGGGAAGCGCCATGC
>CACEJY010000035.1 GCA_902559985.1 uncultured SAR116 cluster alpha proteobacterium
TTTACCTGAAGAAATCAGCTTTTCGGCATCTTCCGCTTTTGCATGAATAACAGTGCCCTGGAAAAATCGTACGCCGTTTACTTCTCCCGGTTCAATCATTTGAAGCGAATGCCACTCACCCGATGTCACGGTTTCGTCTTGCGCGTCAATATCGCTATGGGCGGTCTCATCAAGTAAAATTTGTTCGGTTTGTGCAAGATTGGGAGTAGGGATCTTGTTCATGCGCTCATCACGAATAAAGGCTTTAAGACTTAATACCTTCTGGCGAAGAATATAAACACGCGCTGCTAACAGCCC
The DNA here is from genome assembly GCA_902559985.1 of uncultured SAR116 cluster alpha proteobacterium. GTDB lineage: Bacteria > Pseudomonadota > Alphaproteobacteria > Puniceispirillales > Puniceispirillaceae > UBA3439. Next base: position 298 of record CACEJY010000035.1, read on the forward strand.
CAAACGTTTCAATTCATCCTTTTCAGCTTCGAATGCGTGTTGGAGAAAGTTGTTCAGCTCCTCAATCGGCTTATCTGCATATTTTTCTATTAAGGCGTTTCTAATTCTGATTGTTTCTGGAGCTAGTTTTGACGGCGATGAGTTGCCTGCCATATCTCCAATCATTGAATTGTTCATTTTTCTGCCTCTTTCCAATTTTGGCATTCTATTTGCAAATTCCACACCAAGTCTGACCGTTACTGGGCAGAAACCCTAGTGTTTTTTTGGATTGCTGTATTTAATGAATAAGATTGCCTCACATTTAGACTTTCATGCACAGGCGTTGATGCTTCGATCACGTCGTAATGAAATTTTAGCGTCTAATATTGCGAATGCGGCAACGCCAAATTTTAAGGCGCGTGATTTGAGCTTTGACGCGCAAATTAGAAAGCACGTATCTGGGACCGGCCCATTGAAAGTAACACATGGCCAGCATCTTGATACTGCGATCAGCGTAGGCCACGACCGTATTCTGTTTCGTGACCCAATCAATCCGTCCATGGATGGAAATACGGTGGAATTAGCCGTTGAACAAATGGAATTTTCTGAAAATGTGACGCGTTACCAGACGACTTTGACGTTTTTAAACAATCGTATTTCTGGCTTGATGTCTGCGATTAGGGGTGAGTGATGGCAGAGATTAAAAATGTATTTGATATCGCTGGACGTGCGATGGCGTCCCAGATGGTGCGCTTAAATACAGTTGCCAGTAATCTTGCAAACGCCGGCACTATATCAGGTTCAAAGGAAGAGGCATACAAATCATTGAAGCCTGTGTTTGAAACCCAGTTTTCTGAAGCTATGGAGAGCAACGGTGTATCTACGGTCGATGTGGTGGGCATTGAGGCTATCACGCGTGACCCAGAGCGTGTTTTCATGCCGAATCATCCGTCGGCGGATGGGGAAGGTTATGTTTACCGAGCCGCGGTTGATGAGAACGAAGAAATGATCGAGATGGTTGAAGCGAGTCGGCAATACCAAAACAATATTGAAGTAATTTCCACGTTGCGTGGTTTGATGATGAGAACCATCAACATGGGTAAATAAAGGTTAGTTGGGAGACTGAGTAATGAGTTCCATTGACAATAATAATTCATTGAATTCAATTCTGGATAAGCTGGGGATTAATAAGCCAAAAGAGGCTAAAAAGTCGTCTGATACACTTGGGCAAGATGATTTCCTGAAGTTGATGACAACGCAGCTACAAAATCAGGATCCTTTTAAGCCCACTGATAATACAGAGATGATTGCACAGATGGCGCAGTTCTCAATGGTGACTGGGCAGACTGAGATGAACGAGAGCATAAAGGCCATTTCTGGGCAATTGTCTGAATTCCGGATTGCAACAGCGGCAAACATGCTTGGTCATTCAGTTCTGGTATCAGGTAACAGAGCCTTTCCAGACGAAGAGGGAACTATCTCAGGGGCATTGGACATCCCTTCCACCTCAACCAGCACGAGCATTTTATATAAGTCAATGAATGGTGACATTGTTCATGCTGAAGAGTTAGGACCGCAACAGGCTGGACTTTTAGGATTTCGTTGGGAAAAAATACCGCAAAATGTTCTCGATGAGAACGAATTCATTACTGTGGAGGCATTCGCTGATACTGGAACAGGCTTAAAGTCTGTTGGATCATCGGTGTTTGGCGAGGTTCTTGCAGCGTCCGCAGGGAATTCGTCTGACGGAGTTGTCTATGATGTCCGTGGTTACGGTGACATCAGTGCCAGTGATGTTAAACGATTTAGCAAGTAATCTTGCTTGACTATTAAACACAATTTTTAGAATACGCCGCGTATCAGGAGTTTAACTAAATGTCTTTTTATACCGCATTGACTGGTTTGAATGGTTCTAGTGCAGATATCTCTGCTACGTCAAACAACATCGCGAACGTTGGAACGACTGGTTTCAAGCGCAGCCGAGCTGAATTTGGTGATATTTTTGCTACCTCGCCCTTGCAGAATGCGTCGTCTTCAATTGGTTCGGGTGCAATTTTGAAGGGTATTAAACAGCAGTTTACGCAAGGTAACATTTCTTCTTCGTTGAATGCTCTTGATCTTGCGATTTCCGGTCAAGGATTTTTTACTTTGAAGCCTTCATTGACCTCCAACCAAAAGGTGTACACTCGAAATGGATCTTTGAATGTGGACAATGACCGCTACGTCGTGGACTCAGCAGGTCAGTACCTTTTAGTTTACCCAGTGAATGATGACGGTTCTGTTACAGCCAAAGATCTTGACAGTGCTCTACCATTGCAGTTGCCAGTTACTTCTGGCGATCCACAAGCGACTAGTAATATCTCTCTTGGGGTTAACGTTCCTGCTGCAGCTGATGTGGTGCCGGATAGGCCGGCTTTTGCAGACGGTTATAGATTTGACCCAGCAAATCCAAATACGTTCACTAACTCAACATCAATTACAATCTTTGATGATTTGGGTAACCCAACAATTGCGACGATGTATTTTATTAAAACTCAATCTGCTTCAGCGGACGACCCCACGAACAAATATGACACACGTCTTGTCATCAACGACACGGTTATCACGCCAGATCTAGTCCCGTCTGTTGATGATGCTGGAAAGCAAATATTCATTGACAGATTTGGTATGCAGACAACTACTGTTCCTGATGATAACTACTTCATTGAAGGCAAGGGCTCGGCACTCTATAAAAAAGATAATCTGCAAACTTTAGTTGACTCGCAGCCGGCAAAACTCACCGGAGAGGCCACAGAATTTGACTTTGGTGAGGAGGGTGACAGGCTTGTGGAAATTGTCACTGATCCAATTCAGTTTAACGCAACCCGTGAGAGTGGTGATGCTGACAGCCGGGTTTATTGGGGCAAAAACTTTTTGACAGTTAATGTTGATAACGGTGACCAACCGGTCAACATTGATCTGAGGCCCGGTAAGTACAACGCGACACAATTAGCGGCAGAGGTTGAGCGAGCAATTAATGCAGCATATGGTGACGATAGCAAAATCCAGGTCGTCCAAAACATTGATGACACCCTCAGCGTAAACCTGTTTAAGCTGAACGCTGATGGCTCATCTACTGGCCTATCTACGGCCGTTTCTGTTGATTTGCTAGCCGACAGCTATGTTTCGACAGTTGAAGGTATTACTCTGACAGGTGCTTCGCCAGATTTTACCCGTGATCAATTTCTCGCCCACGCTCAAGCACGAACGAATACTGCTCTGAACACCTATGCTGGCACGGCGGCTGGTGCAAGTGCACTCGGTGTGAGTAATCAAATGTTTGCTAGATCTGTTGGCACTAAGATGGACGCAATATTAACGGAGACACAGATTGTAAATCTCAAGCATGCAGTCTCATCATCATCGACTCCGGCAGGAAATAATACAACCATATCTGATAAGTACATGGTTTATTCGTATCAGGGCAAGACGCCAAGTGTGAGTGTCTATGATAACAAAACTCAGGTTAATGCTGGAAATTCAAACCCAGCCTATACTGTCAAGTTTGATGCGACTCAAAATACTATGACAATTAACTTTGGAACAACGACACCGCCGATATCGAACAACGAGAAAATCCGTATTGGTGGACAGTTCCTGCCCGCTGACGCAATTGCGGCATCTCATATCAATGGTCGAGAGTTTACAGTTACAAATGTAGACACAACCACCGACGCAAATAATAAAATAATAACAATAAATACCACTGGGTTATCATTTCCGGATGATGGTTTCAATTTAACTGAAGCTGATATTTACGTCATGAGTGATCAATCTGAGTCTCTTGAGGCATTTTTTGAGGGTTCTTCAAATGTTTATGAGGGGGCTAAAGTTAATTTTAGTAGTGAAAAGATAGTTATTAGAGAAATTGGTGACGCAAACAAACACTCTTACACCAACGCTCAAATTGCCGCCCTCGGTGGAAATTTTGCAGGTGGAATTATTAAAGTTGACAGTGGACAGTTCACAATTAATCAGGCGGTAGGAGGTGCAACTAAAAGTTCACTCGATGTTCTTGGTTTACATAAAGCTAACAATACCTCTGATATGAGCACGTCCACCGACTGGGTCGATGAAAAAGCCCCGCCCATCAAGATTAATTATAATGAAACGACGCAAAAACTGGAATTTACTGTTGACCGTACAATTCTGGGAACTGGAACAGAGAGTAACTTTAACTCATTCTCGGTGTTTGGTTCGACATTAGCCACAGATACAAATAATCTTGGCGTGCCAACCCAAGATGATGCTTCAACTGTATTAATCAGAGGTGGAGAAGTCCTGAGAACTGAGCCATTTGTCTCCGATGGTGAAGAAATCCAGCTTAACGATAAGAGATATGGTGTAACGGTAAACTACAACAGTGATACTCAGAATTTTACATTTGCAAGTGGTTCGACAGGAGAGCTAATTGAGGCTAACGGTGCACTTGGTGTTACGTCTCAGCAGAAAGCGTCTGCTATATCTGTTGGGCGGTACTCATTATCTACCGATGATGGTTCCGTGATCGATGCCACTGACCACTTCAGTGGTGACAATCACCTGATGTCTGTTGGTGTGTCAAAGAATGATGCAGTCATATCTGCAGGTAAAGGTCTTGCCTCTAGCCCCGCAGTTTCAATCGGTGACGCCGCAATTGAAGATTTAACCGCGGTGTTCCGCCTCACCAATACTGGTGGAGAAAATGTTTTTAACGTGTCTGTAAATGGTATCAGTGGAGTAATTGAAATTCCAACAGGCTTTTACGTTGGTTCTACCTTAGCTGAGGCATTGCAAAACCGAATTAACCAGATCCAAGATCCAGTTACGGGTGATACTGTTGGTGGTGTAACCGTGAAATATAATTCAGATACAAATAACTTCAGTTTCCAGACAGGAACAACAGGTAACACGTCTACAATTAAAGTTAAGGGTGCCGCAAGGTTCGGACTTGATGATGTAGATCTTGGTGTGGGCACAGTGCCTCAAATCTACAACCTTGTTCAAGCGACCAATGATGACGGTGTGGCGCTTTTTGTTAATTCTGAAGGCGCTGTTGTTACCACTCCACCAGCAAATTTGGTTGACGGATACTATCCGCTTTATATTGATGAAGGTGAACTTACATTCAGTAATGGTGGTCAGATCATCAGCCCGAAAAACTTGGTACACTATGAGCGCCAAGAGGAAGGTTTCTCCATCGCCCTGGACATTGATTTTGGACAGTCAACGCAGTTCGCTCAACCGTTTTCAGTTTTGAATGTTGATCAGGATGGTTTCACATCCGGTCGTCTTGATGGTCTAGAAATTGATTCCTCTGGTACAATTCGAGCAAACTATACGAACGGTCAGAATAACCCATTAGGAAAAATTGTCCTTGCTAACTTCAACAACCAAAATGGTCTGAAGCAAATTGGTAATGCTACCTATGTTGAAACTGCGGTTTCAGGTGAGGCCCAGGTTGGTGAGGCTGGAGCAGAGGGATATGGTAATATCCTGTCTGGCTCCTTGGAACGATCAAACGTTGATATCACTGAAGAATTGGTAAACTTGATTACAGCGCAACGAAATTTTCAGGCGTCGGCTAAAGCAATTGAAACCACCACTACACTAACACAAACCATTATTAACATTCGTATGTAATTGTTTCCGCATACTTTAATTTATATAGGACCATGTTGATATGGATAAATTGATACACACCGCATTGAACTCTTTGAATAATGCACGTGTTCGGCAGAATGTTAGCTCACAAAATCTTTCCAACGCTCAAGTCCCAGGTTTTCGGGGTGATGAGATTGGTGGACGGTTTGGATCAATCTTTCTCGAGTCCGATGAAACATTAAGCACACGCGTTTTCACAAGGAAAAGTGAACCTGGTTTGTTTTCTGACTTACAAGGAGAACTTCGACAAACTGGTGAGCAAACTGATGTTGCTATAACTGGTAAAGGTTATCTTCTCATTGAAGGGAAAGATGGTGAACTCGGCTTGAGTCGTAGGGGTGATCTGACGGTCGGTTTAGACAAAACACTCAGGAATGGTGCCGATGTGCAAGTATTGGATACAAGCCTGACGCCGATTACTATGCCAGCATTTAAAAAACTGTTTGTCAGTGAAAGTGGACAAATTTACATTCAACCTGTGGGGACTCCCGCCGGTACCCGTGTTCTTGTCAATCAACTCGCCCTGACGTCAGGGGATGACCTTGACTTAGAAAAAGACGTTGACGGTACCATTAGGCCAAAGGGTGGATTTATCCGGGAAAGGTTCAATGCAGATCAAAATGTTAGGTTGAAACAAGGGTATTTAGAGACAAGTAATGTCAGTATGTTTGATGAATTAATAAACAACACTGAAATCCAAAAACAATACCAGCTAAACGTGAAATTGATTGCTCTTGCGAAAGAGATGGATGAGGCAGGTGCAGCCCTTATGCGGTTGCCAAACAATTAAATAGTGTTGGCATGAATATTGCTGAATAGAAGCTCCAACCGCACAATGTGGAGCTTTTTTTAATGTCTACTTTCGCAATGCATGTCGCCAAAACCGGCTTAAATTCACAACAAATTAAAATGCAGGTTATTGCTAACAACCTTGCAAACGTTAACACCACCGGTTTTAAATCAGACAGAACCAATTTTGAGTCACTGCTCTACCAAGTCTTACGTGGTGCTGGTGAAAACACTTCAGAAAACACAAGCTTGGCTTCAGGGCTCTCGGTGGGCACGGGGACAAGGTTACTAAATACAACAAAATTGCACTCTCAAGGCAGCCTTATCAACACCGGTAATTCCCTGGATTTATCCGTTGAGGGTGATGGGCTGTTTCAGGTCTTAATGCCTGACGGTAAAATTGGATACACCCGAAATGGCGCTTTTATGAGAAATGCTGAGGGAACAGTTGTCACTGCCAGTGGATATGCACTTCAACCAGAGATACAAATCCCCGCAGATGCTGCAACTATTACAGTTTCATCAGACGGTATTGTTACGGTTCAACAGCCGGGAGCGGTAGACGCGCAGGAAGTTGGACAAATCACATTGGCTGATTTTCCAAATCGACAAGGCCTGCAGCCGAATGGTGAAAGTATGCTCATTGAGACGCCTGCCAGCGGAGCGCCAATAATCGCAAATCCTTTCGAGGAGGGTATGGGACGATTGGTACAAGGTTCACTCGAGAGTTCTAATGTGAATGTTGTCCAAGAGTTGGTTGACATGATTGAAACCCAGCGTGCCTACGAGGTGAGTTCAAAAACCATCACGTCAGTTGATGAAATGATGCGCTTTATTGCTCAGAACATTTAACACCAAGATCAATTAAGGCGCGTGCAGTGATGAACTTGAAGTTTTTAAAACCAGTCCCAATCCTTGTGTGTTTGTTCACGACCGGGTGTTCAACTTACGTTGCAAAGAATGAGGGTCAAGCCTTTATGCCGGTTGAACCGCCTGTCAACTTGGCTTTGTCTGAGCCATCAAATGGCGCAATATTTCAATCATCACAGAATGGCCTTTTTGCAACAGACCAGCGTGCACGGAGAGTGGGGGACATTTTAACTGTTAGTTTCAATGAGACATATGCCGCTACAAAAGCGCAAACAGCAACCTCAACCAAAGCTGATAACTTTGCCGTTACCTTGCCAACCGGTCTCCCCAATATTTTAACTGGTGGTTTTGACAAAAATGCTGCTGGCAATGGCGCGGGCCTCTCAGCTGGCACCACGCGCAGTTTTGCCGGTGCTGGAAATGCTGTTCAATCAAATTCCTTCTCTGGGCTTTTGTCCGTCACAGTTGTTCGTGTTTTTGAAAATGGAAACATGGAAGTTGCGGGGCAAAAAGAGCTAATGCTGAACAATGGAAATGAATACGTTCGTGTCCGGGGTGTGGTTCGCCCTGAGGATGTTTCGGCGACTAATATTGTGTCCTCGAACCGTCTAGCTGACGCACAAATTCGATACACGGGATCAGGCCAGCTCGCTGACTCTTCGAAACAAGGTTGGCTGAGTGAACTTATGCGCACCGTTTCGCCGTTTTAAAGGAGTGCAGAACTTGTTAGTTAGAGTTTTTATTTATGTGATGATGGCATTTTCTTGCTTGTTCATTTCTTTGGCCACAGCTAACGCCGATCGTTTGAAAGATATGACATCAATAGCAGGTGTTAGATCTAATCAGCTTGTCGGTTATGGCCTTGTCGTAGGGCTCGCGGGCAGTGGCGATGGTAATGCGGTTCTGACACAGCAGGCAATGCAGTCAATGATAAGTCAGTTTGGTGTTGTCACGAACGCGGCAAACATGAATGGCAAGAATGCGGCTTCAGTGATTGTCACAGCTGACCTGCCACCTTTCATTAAGCCTGGACAGAAATTAGATGTAGTGGTTTCAACTGTCGGTCAGGCCAAGTCCTTACGCGGAGGAACGCTTTTAATGACGCCCTTGCTTGGTGCAGATGGTGAAACCTATGCAATTGCGCAGGGAAACCTGATGGTAGGAGGCCTCGGTGTAGCCGGTGGAGATGGATCCTCTTTGACAGTAAATGTACCAACCGTTGGTCGTATTCCAGGTGGAGGGACTGTTGAGCGCATGATTGAAACCACGTTCCTGCAGAATGAAAACCTTTTGCTCAATTTGCATCAGGGAGATTTTAGCACGAGTACCCGGGTTGCAGAGGCAATTAACGAGATCTTTGGTGAAGGGGTCGCTACTGCACTTGACTCTACCTCTGTAAAGGTGCGTGCACCGGTAAACCCAGCGGAAAAAGTATCCTTTGTTAGTTTACTGGAGAATGTTCAAGTCGATCCTGATCGTCCACGAGCTAAGGTCGTGGTGAATGCTCGCACTGGCACGATTGTAATCGGTGGTGACGTTCGCGTTCTTCCGGCGGCAGTAACTCATGGTTCACTTACCGTCAGGGTGAAGGAGGATAAAAACGTGACGCAAACCCAAAACATAGCTGTTGCGGATGGCGTTGCCGCAACTGTGGATGGAGCGGCTGTCGAGACACCTGATACTGAAATTCAGGCAGAGGAAGAACTGGCGAGGGCATTTGTTTTTGATCCTGGCGTTGAGTTGTCTTCCATTGTTGACGCCTTGAACGCAGTTGGAGGCACTCCGTCAGATTTGGTTGCGATTTTAGAAGCCTTACGAGAAGCAGGATCACTCCGAGCTGAGTTAATTATTATCTAGGTGGTAAAATTGGAACAACTCTCAACAATTAGCCCTGAATTGACGAATTCACTGTTTCAAAAACAGAAGAAGTTGAGCGACCTAAAACAGGTTGCAGAGCGCTTTGAAGCTCTTTTTATTCAGCAGATTCTAAAACAAGCGCGCTCAGCCAAACTTGCTGATGACCTGCTTGGAGGTGAAGCCGTTGACACTTACACAAGCATGCTTGATCAGGAGCGTGCTGAAAAACTGGCTTCAAATGTTAATCTTGGGATTGCTGAAGCATTAGTGGCCCAATTTGAACACGTATCAAAAGATCCATCTGTTGACTGAGTGGTGATTTCATAATGTCTAGTTTATTTGATGTAGGCAAAAGTGCTGTTCAGAGTTACCGCCAATCTTTAGCGGTAACCGGGCAAAACATCGCCAACATAAATACAGATGGCTATAAGCGCCGCGAGGCCGACCTTGAGGAAGTTTCAGGTAGCCAAGGTGGTATCACCAGTCTCGCAAATCAATCTGGTTTAGGTGTACGTGTTGCTGATATTCGTCGGGCCTTTGATGGGTTCTTACTTGGCCGAACTAATTCAACTAACGCAAGTTATCAAAAGATGGATATATTTCTTGATAATTTACGTCAGCTTGAAAATACACTGCTGCCAAGTGAAGGTGGTTTAAATGAACAATTGGGGCGGTTTTTCTCTGCTATGTCCGACGTCGCGGCAGCCCCAACCGACATTGCCTCAAGATCCGTGGCGATAGAGACCAGTAAATCTCTTGTGTCATCATTTAACGGTCTTGCAGCGCAACTTGACCAACTTCAAAATGGTGCCCTAGAGCAAACAAAAATCGGGACTTCTTCACTATCAATTCTTGCAAAAGAGTTAGCATCTATAAACGCTAGAATATTATCTTCTGGTCAAAGTGGGCAGACGCCAAACTCTTTGCTGGACTTGAGAGACAGAACTATAAGCGAAATGTCGGCCCTGACCTCTCTAAGCGTCGAGTATTCGGATGTCGGTTCTGCGAAGGTTAGTATTGGCTCTAGTGGTATGGGCCCTGTTTTGGTGGATAATAGCACATTTAATAGTGCAGGGCATAATATCGCATTTGGAAAACTTCAAGTGACCGTTGGTTCTGGCGCGGTCTTTCGTCCAACTAGCCAAGTTGATGCTGGGTCCTTAGCGGGAGCAGTTGATGCGTATTCACTTATTGAAGAGGTGAAGAACGATCTTGATAATTTGGCGTTTCTTATGTCTAGTGCTGTGAACGCACAACATGAGAATGGGATAGACCTGAATGGAAATACAGGGAAATCTATGTTTTCTGTATTTGGCTTAAGCGCAGAATTAAGCCCTTCCGCTAGCAACGACCTCAGAGTTCAAATTGATGTTAGCGATCCGAATTTGCTACCATCTGGCCCCCTAACAGCGCGGTATGATAGGACTTCAAATGTCTGGACTTTGAATGGCGAAGGGCTGGCAACACCGATTACAGGTAGGACACGACTTCAAGGTCAGGGTTTTGATATTGTTGTAACAGGCACCCCTAGAGACAATGATTTTTTTGAGATCACACGTGGGTCATCAGCGGCTGCTAATATTAGTTTACTACTTACCAAGCCCCAGGAAATTGCGGCCTCTGGTAAACTAAGCGTCGAAGCTGCGGTGAAAAACACAAGTGACGCATCTGTTGTTGCCACAAGTCTCAGCAATGTAAAAAAAGTAGACCCATTTGATATTTTCAAGACATTAAAGAATTCACTCTCACCAATTGAAGCCACCAATTTTCTATCTAGCGGACTTGTTAGTGTAATCCCTGCTGGCACTCCTAGTGCCAAGATTGCATCATTTGAAAAACAGTCCTCAGCTAAGTTCCAGCTTCAGGGGCTGGTTCTAAACAACCTTCAGCAGTTGTCGTTTCAGCGCACAGGATCAAATAACAATGGTCCGCACACGTTTGATATTAAATATGGTACTGCCTATCCAAACGCTTCGTCATCAGCAAAGTGGACTGATAGCGCCGAACTTGCCGATCTTTTAAATAGTGGAGTCCTCAAAAGCACAGCAAATGTTTCAATGGTTGATCTGGGCATTCGTGTCTCTGGCAAGGGAGGGAACCTCACGCTTGTTTCAGGTAGTGGAAATTTTGTCACTACGGGAAGTGGAATCGCTTCAATGTCTGCGGGAGTCGGAACCGTTCAAGCAGCTATAAGTGATGCTGTTGCGGCATCTGACTTTCAAGTGTTTACGCGTGAGGGTCGGCATATTGCTGGTACCGCATTAACTACAGACGCTGTAACCAACCTTTTAAGCACTACAAACGGCTTCTCCCCGGAAGCTGTTTATCGGGGAGACTACTTAAATCGTGAGGATAATGCCTACAGAGGTATTTCTTTAAATGTCAGTCGAAGTGGTGGTTTGAACCTTGTTGAGAGTGGGAGTAATGGTTCTTTAGCTCGGTCAGTTGGGGGAACTTCAGCTATACCAGCAAATAATGCAACTGCAGATACACTAAAGATCACTATGGCAAATTCGGAGACGGCCAGTATTGCAGTGTCCGCCGGAGCTTCAGCAAAGGCGGTGGCTGCGACCGCAAATAAAACATTTAATAAACTTGGTGTGAGCGTTGAGGCAAGGCTTGTGACTGAACTTTATGGTTTTGCCTCTGGAACTGTAGAGTTTGAAATTGAATCTGAGAACCGGATGCCAGTCAAGGTCAGTGCAGACGTCACAAGTGAAAATCTGACGAACCTGGCATCGTCTATTAATCAAACGTCAAATTCTACAGGTGTGACAGCATACCTTTCAACTGACAAAGCCCGCTTGATATTGGAAAGTTCAGAGGGAGAAGATATTGTCTTAAGCGAGTTAAGTGAGGCTAGCACAACATTTTCAATGCGTATCATTGACAAAGATAATTTACCAGCCATCACACCAGTTGGAGCTCTCACTGGCGCTGGTTCATTTGGAACATTGACCCTCGCAACCAAAACATTTGCTATCAACAATAGTTCTGGTGAAGGTGTGGGTGCTACGGCTGACGTTACCCTTAACAATGGAAATCTTACCCTTGCGATAAATGAGAAAGGCAATGGGTACAAAGTTGGTGATACATTCACTATTCTTGGATCAGCACTTGGTGGTACTGACGGAGCTAATAATCTAACAATAACGGTCGGAGATCTTGACAATAATTCGGTTATAGAAATGGGAAGTGTGGTTGGTGGTGAGCGAGTTAAAAGCGCACGGTTCTCCGGGCAACTGTTTTACACATCATCAGAGAGTTTCACTCTCCAACAGGCTACTCTTGGTGTTACAAAAATTTCCGCTAAAGATGAAAACCTTGGTGGAATGGCAGATGTAAAGACTAATTTAAATGGTGATATTAAAACTATCGATTATGAGGTTAATAGTGATATCGACGAAAGCGATTCTTCATATGATGGCAATGGGGGAACCGCCGCCGCTGCAACGTATCACCTAAGTATTCCTTCCAGCACTTCTTCTGTAAAATTTTCAGCAACCGTTAACGCCAGTTCTATAAGGCCATTAGGCAAGTCGGAGGTAAATACCGCATTAATAAACGCGTTGCGTCAGCAAGCGCCTTTATCGTCGCTTTCTGCAAGTAATGTAGCTGCATCAAAGCAAGTTACGACTTATGGTTTTGCGGGTTCCGAGGCCGTTGTCTCGGGAGCAGACACTGTAGTGGTGAGGATTAATGGCACAAATGTGCCGATTGATTTGACTAACATTGACGGCAGTGGTACTCCGGCGACAAATGGCGAGCATGTAACCACCGCTATTATGAACGCTGTCAACTCTGCAAGTTTGGGTGTGGTAGCGAGCAAAGCATTTGTTGGAGGGACGCGACAAATAGTCCTTACTTCAACTGAATTAGGCGAAGCGTTCACTGTTCAGGAAATGACCTTCACTGACGCAGCAAACTCCGGATCTCAAGGTTCGTTAGGCCTCGTCTCAACTTCGGTAGCCAAAAAATTACCAGCAGATGGGGCGTCTGTTTCCATTACGTTTGATGGTGAGCAATATTTGTTGACAATGAGAGATAGTGAAATTGTTGTAACTGGCGGTGAGCCTGGACGATTGAACGCTTATTTTGACGCGAGTCAAAAACTTCAAGTTTATGGGGGCGGCACACTTTCTGGGGCAGGTATATCCGTAACTTCTGACTCAATTGTGGCTGGCAATAGTACAAACGCGGCTCTGTTTGGCATTGATGCTTCCACCACAAGATTTGCCGGTCAGACCCAAACATTAACTAGTGGAATGGCAAATTTAAACTTGAAATTTAATGGTGCAAACGTGGCAGTCGCATTGTCAAATACTGGTGCTGTCACCGTAACCCCTACAACAACAGGTTTGATTGCCAGGTGGGAAAGCCTCACTTCGACAACGGGACGTTTAGTGTTGGAATTCAATGCGATTGAAAACACTCTGGATTTCAATAAGCCTTCTGATCGACTTGGTTTCAAACTAACCGACCATTCAATTAGTGTTGTTGAAAATCAAATTAGAGTGAAGGCAAATGACGGATCTCCTTTTAAAGTAGACGCAGCAGCAACCAGTAATGCTGGTTCGATGGTTGAAATGTCAAATCTAGCACAAGAAGATCTACTGGTGATTTTTACCGGCGCCGGAGCAAGATCTTTGGGCGCTACATTTGATGAGCCTGTTCCAAAAGTTGGTGTTGACGAGATTAAGTTGCAGTTTTTAGATGATGGTTCAACTGTGGAACTATTTGACTTAGCCACAGGGCATTCAATTGCGACGCGAACCTTGGACAATAAAAAGACGTCCTACGATAATACCGAATTTACTGTTTTAGGTAACGCAAAACTAAATGATGAGTTTGTCCTGAAAGAGAACAAAAATGGGGGCGGTGACGCAAGCAATCTTCAAAAAATAATGGACTTACAGTCTTCTGATGTTGGTGGTGCTCATTCAGGCGGGTTTCAAAAGGTTTTTGGCACAATTGTTGCTGAGTTGGGCGAGAGTGTTCGTTCGGGTGAGATCACTTTAGCCTCTGCGGAGGCTGCTCGGAATGCGGCGGAGGAGGCAGAGGCTGAGTTTTCAGGAGTAAATCTTGATGAGGAGGCGGCAGCGCTGTTGGAATTTCAGCAAGCATATCAGGCGTCAGCTCGCATTTTATCGACGGCTCGGGATCTTTTCCAAGCGTTAATTGAAGTTGTTTGAGGAATCGTAAATGCGGGTAAGCACTAAACTTTTTAATGCTCAACAGGTCAGAGGTTTCCAAGACATTCGGTCTGACATGCAAGGCATTCAGGAAAAAATAGCCTCTGGAAAGAATATAAACAGGGCATCTGACGACCCTGTCGGCGCCGTAAATTTGTCAGTGGCCAAAGAACAAAAAGAAATTATCGGTCAATTTTTGAAAAATACCGGTGTCGCGAATACTCGGTTGGACTTGAGTGACAAGACGCTTGACGAGCTAACAACAGTATTAACCCGGATGACTGAGCTTACAGCGACTGCAGGCAATGGCATTTATGATGGGTTTGGACACCAAGCAATCTTAAACGAAATGAAACAGCTGTCAGAAGTTGCACTAAGTCTTGCAAATACTAAAGACAGCATGGGTAGACCATTGTTTGCTGGGCGTAGTTCAGTAGATATGCCTTTTAGTAAAGATATTAATGGGACCGTTACTTATGAGGGTGACCGGGGCCAGCATACTGTTCAAGTTTCTGAAAGTCTAAATGTAGCCACGGGTATTGATGGTGGTTCAGCTTTCATGAGGGTTGAGACATTTGATGCCGCAGGGATTTCAACAGGCAGGCGTTCAGTTTTTGATATTATACAATCTGCAATGAATGCCATTGGAACTGCCGCCGAAATTAAAGGCAAAGCATCTGGTGGAAACAAAACCAGATTGGATTTTAACCTCCCATCAAAAATGGAAAGTTGGACTTTTACCTTATCTGGTAATGCTGGATCTAAAGTTATAACCGCTGATATAGCAAAAGATAACCTTGACGCCCTTGTCACAGCTATAAACGCCGTAACTGCTGAAACTTCGGTTTCTGCAGAAAAGGATGCTGCGACGGGTGATTTAATCCTAACAGATGTCACTGAGGGTGAGATTGTTATTGAGGACATCTCTATTAAAGGTCAGGATAGAGCTGAAAACGAGATCTCATCCTATTTAGCTTTTACAAAACTTGACGGATCGTTAACCAAAATAGGGCCGACAATAAAGCTAACGGACAGAGATCAATTGGTTGCGTATAATACAGGCGCGATGAAGGATGCAATTGACTCGATCTCAGCGCAGCGCAGTATTGTCGCTTCTCAGATGAGCAAGAATGAAATCCAAAGCAATATTCTCGAGAGTCGAAAGATGACTATTGAGAAAGATGTTTCGGCCTTGAGTGACACCGATCTCGCAGAAATGATCACAAAGTTGCAGGGTCAGATGACAAATCTGGAGGCCGCGCAGGCTGCTTTCAGCAAAATTGGTCAACAGAGTTTATTCGATTATTTGAGGTAACTAAGGTCTTCCAATCTTCAACAGTTATCGAAAAACGAGCAATTAGCTCGTTTTTTTTGTTTTCTGATAAAACTAAAAAAAAAATTAAAAAAAATACTAACATTTTTTTCACTGCGTCGTTTCTCACTTTGAAGGCGGGGATCATCCTGCCAGTCAATCTAAGTGAGGACATAGAGATGACAGTCATAAACACCAATGTTGGTGCGCTAAACGCACGCCACTACGCCAATAAAGCTGACCTTTTTATTAATAAGGCACTTGAGCGCTTATCATCAGGAAGACGTATCAACAGCGCTGCAGATGATGCTGCAGGTCTTGCTGTTGCCAACAAAATGACTAGCCAGATGCTAGGCATGCGCGTTGCAATCAGAAATACTAAAGATGGAATTTCCCTTGTTCAGACTGCTGAAAGCAGCATGAATGAAATTAACAACATGATCCTACGAATGCGTGAACTTGGGGTGCAAATGGCAAATGGAGTTTATTCTCCAAAAGACCGTGACAATGCCCAG
>CACEJY010000036.1 GCA_902559985.1 uncultured SAR116 cluster alpha proteobacterium
GTAAGAGATCGCGATACGGCGCTAAATAACTGGTTTGTTAGCACCTACAAAAATCTCTACGGCACATATCCATCTGGCCCAGCTTATCAATATGGGCAAGCAATTTTGGCTACTAAGATTGCCTACGATAAAGCGGGTAGTGATGCGACCGATGAGCAGCTTGGAGATGCGCTTAGAGGCATTACCTTTGAGTCTTTCTCAACTACAATTGAGATGAAGTTGGGTAATGGTCATCAGGCCGCAACTGAGAATGGTTATGGCATCACTGAGTATGACTCTGAAAACGGTGAGAATGTTGTTAAGGACGTTAAGTTTTATCCTGCTTCTTGTGTCTTACCACCTGAGGGCCAGAACAGTGTTGACTGGATCAAGGGCGGCATGAAAGGCGCAAAGTGCTAATTTGATAATCTTTCACCAGCAGGCTTTGCCTGCTGGTGAAACTCTTCTTTAGTTTATTATTAATTTCAATTCATTGTGGGGGGATCTGTTGTGGAAGCGGCTTTGACTATTCTTCTCGACGGGCTTCAATTTTCGTCATATTTATTTATCGTGTCTGCAGGGCTTACCATCATCTTCGGTGTGATGAAAATTCTTAATGTGGCACATGGAAGTTTTTATGCTTGGGGTGCTTACACTGCGGCCTTTTTTATAGGTAAGTTCTCAGATATGGGTTTGCCCGACGCATTGGGTTTCCTAATTATTGTAGCGGCCGCTATTGTTGTTGGAGTCATTCTTGGTTTCATCATAGAACAAGGCATTTTGAAGTATATGTACGAGCGCGATGAGGTTTTGATCGTGTTAGCTACTTTTGGGCTTTTCCTCGTTTTAGAGGACATTATTTTGATAGCCTTTGGAACCGATCCGTATTTTGCGTACCAGCCGATGGCGCTTTTAGACGCCGTTGAAATGGGAGGGATAGTCAGAGATGTTTATGGACTAACTCTTATAGGGGTTGCCGCTCTGGTTGCTGTTGGATGCTGGTGGTTGCTAAACAAAACGAAATGGGGAACACTCCTTAAAGCAGTTATTTTTGATCGCGAAGTGGGCATTGCCATGGGCATTAATGTTCCACTTGTGTACACATTAACTTTCATTGGTGGAGCTATTTTGGGAGGGCTCGGCGGTGCTTACATCGCACCAACAATTTCCGTTGCACCGGGGCTTGGCACTGAAGTTATAGTTTTGTCATTTGCAGTTGTTGTTGTTGGAGGAATGGGTTCAATTGCTGGTGCCGCAATAGGGTCTCTCATAATCGGGATATTGAGGGCAATAGCTGTCCATGAGCTTCCACAAGTGGAATTGTTCGTTGTCTTTGCTGTCATGGCAGTGGTTCTGGTGTTTCGGCCGGAAGGGCTGTTCGCTCCAGCCAAACCAAGGAAAATTTAGGATGTTTAACGATAAAACCGCGAAATTTATACTGTTGGCGGGGCTAGTCCTTTGTGTTGGGGGTGCTTTGGCTCCCAATTGGATTGTGAACCAATTTATGTTTGGATTTGCCAGAGCGCTTGCAATTCTCGGTCTTATGGTCTTGTGGCGCACAGGCTTAGTCTCTTTTGGCCATGCTTTTTATTTTGGGTTAGGAGCGTACGCGGTCGCGATCCTAGACATCGAGCTAGGTGTGACAGATGTATTTTTGAGATTAGTGGCGGGTGCAGTAGTGGCTGGCACGGCTGGTTTCTTGATTGGCTTTATTATGCGAAATTACAGAGATATATTTTTCGCAATGCTCAATACTGCTATATCGATGGTGTTGTTTGGCATCGTGGTGAAAACCGAATCCTTGGGTTCGACCGATGGTTTTGCTATATCAATGTCTACAATATTAGGGTTCGCTCCTGAGACTAAATATCCACTATTTGTCATTATCACTTTGATTGGGTTAACGTCTGCGCTACTGGTTAATTTTTATTTGAAAACGACCGTTGGAAAATTAACTACAGCTATCAGAGACAACGAGATCAGGGTTGAGTATCTTGGTTTTTCGGTCGCCCATGCAATACACTTGAAATACACTATTTCAACTATACTGGCTGGTGGTGCCGGTGCTTTGATGGCAATGTCCCTTGGTCAGGTGGATCCAGAGTCGATGATTAACTGGACTGTGTCAGGAGAGCTTGTATTCGTTACAATCCTTTCTGGTCCCGGTAATGTCATTGCGCCATTCATCGGATCCTTAGTTTTTGAGGTTCTCAGGACATACGCTTTCGAATTGGCGCCTCAAGCTTGGCAGCTAATCATGGGGGCGACTTTCTTAACAATCATCTTCTTTGTGCCGGGCGGGATATGGAGTCTGCTGGAGAAGTTGGGAGGCAAGAAAAATGCAAAATAATACACCGATCCTTGAAGTTCGCGATCTACTCAAAACTTTTGGGGCGGTTGTTGCTGCCAAAGATATTAATGTTGACATTTCAAAAGGAGAAGTTGTTGGCATTATCGGTGCGAACGGCGCTGGAAAAACGTGTTTTGTAAATATGGTTACCGGTTACCTTGCGCCGACTGAAGGCAGTATAAAGTTTGAAGGCAAAGAGTTAATAGGGCTAGAAACAAGAAAAATCACCCATGCTGGTATATCGCGTTCTTTCCAAGTGTCTCAGGTTTTCCACTCCATGACAGTTTCTGAGAATTTAATGATTGCGCTGGCTATAGCTAACAATAAGGGTGCAGAGGCGCTTAGCTTAATGGACACACCTGAGCTTAGACGACAGCTTGATGGAGTTCTCGACCGATATAAGCTGGGGGATCACAAAGACTCAACGGTTAGTGCTCTCGCGCAAGGAGTGCGAAAGCTGCTTGATATTGCAATGGCTGTTGTTAGTAAGCCCCGCATACTTCTCTTGGATGAGCCGACAAGTGGCATCAGCGTTGAGGAAAAGTTTGATTTTATGGACATCGTCATGGGTGCTTTGAAAGAAGACGGTGTTACAGTCCTGTTTGTTGAGCATGACATGGAAATTGTTGCAAGGTATGTCAATCGTGTTCTTGCGTTTTATCAGGGTGAAATAATTGCTGACATGCCGCCGAAGAAAGCCTTGGCTGACAAAAAGGTGCAAGAGTTCGTAATTGGAAAAGAGCACCATAAGAAAAAGAAATAGGAACTTATTATGCTTGCTGTTAACGCTCTTGATGTCGACATCAACAGTACTCCCATACTAAGGGGTATCCAGTTGGAAATAAACACTGGTGAGATTGTTGGTTTGATTGGAAGAAATGGTGCTGGGAAAACAACTTTTCTAAGGTCCGTAATGGGATTGCTACCTGTTTTTAATGGTAGCATCCTTCACAAAGACGAGGAGTTGAGAGATTTGCCGGGTTACCGAAGAGCTCACATGGGCTTTGGTTACATGCCTGAGGATCGCCGTTTGGTGCCAGAAATGACTGCGGAGCAGAATATTCTTGTACCAGTTTGGTCGACTAATATTGAGGGGTATGAGACCCGCCTTAAGTGGATTTACAAAATTATCCCCGAATGTGAAAAGTTCAAGGAAATGCCAGCAACATCACTTTCTGGCGGACAGCAAAAGCTGGTCGCGTTAGCCCGAGCTCTCATGGTTGGCAAGACTCTGCTCTTGTTAGATGAGCCGACGGAGGGTATTGCACCTGTCCTTGCCCAACGGATGGGTGAAATTCTGGCCTCTTTGAAAAAAGAAGGGGTATCAATAATAATTGCTGAGTCTAATGACGCACATGTTGCTGATGTGATTGACAGAACTTATGTCATCGAACGGGGATCAATTGTAGAGAGCTAATTCGATATCGGAGGGTGCTATGCCATTTGT
Organism: uncultured SAR116 cluster alpha proteobacterium; assembly: GCA_902559985.1. Classification (GTDB taxonomy): domain Bacteria; phylum Pseudomonadota; class Alphaproteobacteria; order Puniceispirillales; family Puniceispirillaceae; genus UBA3439. The sequence goes on from CACEJY010000036.1 coordinate 3,777, forward strand.
AGCTGAAGGTGTGATTCCTGCAACCCTTGTTGCCTTTCATCAGGATTTCGAAATTGATGTCAAGGCATCGCGTAAGCATTTGCGCGATGTTGCGGCTGTAGATGGGCTCAACGCTATCACGGTCAATGGTCACGCATCGGAGATCCATGCCTTCACCCTAAACGAACAACAGCGCCTTTTGGCTGAGTCACTGGAAGAGGTGGGCGACAGCTTGCCTTTGGTGAATGGTGTTTATGCTGACGGCAGTCACGCTGCCGTTGCTGTTGCTAAAATGTCGACAACTGAGGGAGCGAGCGCGCTTTTGGTGTTTCCGCCAAATAGCATGAGCATGGGTGGGCAATTATGTCCAGAAATGGCAATCAATCATTTCAGTATGATCGCTTCTGCCACAGACTTGCCATTGATCCTGTTTCAATACCCAGCTAGCACGGGTCTAGGCTATCCGTTTGAGACACTGCTGCGTATATTTGAGGCGGTGCCAAGCGTTGTTGCGATTAAAGATTGGTGCAATGATCCAATGTTGCATGAGCGACACATTCGCACCTTTCAATCCTTGCCACGTAGGGTCAATGTGCTCTCGACACATTCCTCATGGCTGATGGCGTCTTTATCGATGGCACCAGCTGGCTTGTTGTCTGGGGCCGGCAGTGTAATTGCTGATTTGCAGGTGGAGTTATTCAATGCAATGCAACGCAATGACCTGGCATCGGCGCGAACTATTAACGATCGAATTTACCCCCTAGCTCAGGCTTTTTACCGCGCTCCATTCCTTGATATGCATAACCGGATGAAAGAATGTCTTGTACTTTTAGGACGACTTGAAGAAGCAGTCGTAAGGCCACCATTGCAAAAGCTGGAAGAGACTGAAATTTCGTTTCTGGAGGAGGCGCTTGTTGATGCTGGGCTACTTGGTGAGGCCAGGCGCAGATTTGGATAAATAAGTTTTGACTTCATGGGCTTCTTATTTGGTGTCCTAAAAGTTTTGGGAATAGGCATTATATTTGGAGCTAGAACGGGAACATAATTATGGCTGTATATGAATTACGGACTTATCAGGTTGTAGTGGGAAAAATGAAAGACGCAGTTTCGGCATACAACAACAAAGGCTGGCCTGCATTGCAGAAGGGCGGTTACGACAAAAAGCTGGTTGGCTACTTTATTTCCGATACTGGAGGCTTGCATCAAATTATCCATTTATGGAAATTTGACGATGATGCGGACCGCCGTAATCATTGGGATAGCCTGTTTTCAAATGATGATTTTATGAGTTTTGCAAGTGAACTTCGTCCGCTGTTACTCAGTCAACAAAACCAATTACTCAACGCTGCGCCTTGGGGGCCGCATCCCTAAATCTCAGGATGATCATGGTATTAAGAGTTAGATTTCAGCGTGGTTAATTTAAAGCTATTTATTTGGGCGCTTATCGCTGGCTCTTTTATTCCTCTTGTAGGGATTTTGAATGGCCGCGCGGGTAGGGTTCTTGGCGATCCTCTTTTTGCGTGCGTGCTTGTCTTTTTTGTGGGCCTTGTTTTGGCACTAGCAGTAACTGCCTTTACTGGAAGAGGGTTTCCCGATTTCCACAGTTATGGGCACCTTGAAGGGATTGAATATTTTGCCGGCTTTGTGGTTGCGTTTTATGTTTTGAGTGCCACTGTTCTGGCTGGGAAGATTGGTGTTGCTAATTTTATTTAAATGGCTGTTACAGGGCAAATTATGTCGTCGATGGTAATCGATCACTTCGGCCTTTTTGGAGCGCCAATTTGGCAATAAATCTCTTACAGGCACTTGGTGCTGTTATGTTGTTAGTCGGCTTGATCATTACTCAAGTTGCAAATGGAAAATGAAATCGTTGAAGCAAGAGTTTTTTAGGTATCGAGTATCACCTTGAACCATTTTAATTTTGTTTAGCGTAAACCATCTCTGCCCTCAGCGTCCTCATGCGTAAGGCCCCCAACGCGAGGCAAGGGCCTCCCAGACTCAGCAACTGCAATCGCAACTAATATTTCATTTGCTTTTGGCGCATCGTTAATACGGACCTCCATTCCATCAAAGTGCGATCTGACATAAGCAGCATCTTTATGTCCCAAAGGCACATCAAGTGGATTACCCATACCACCACGTTTCTTATTTGAGGGCACAAGCGCCGCCCCCTTTTCAACGGCAGAGCGCAATGGTTTTCCGAGGCGTGGATGAAGAATTGCGGCGGCGTGCTCTAACTCACCATTTTCTCCAACAAGAGCGGCCTTTCCATAACTTTGGACTGCTTTTGGGGTAACACCCAAGGCCGCGACACACTTGTCCCCAAGTAAGCTGCCAAGTTCTTCTCCAATGGCCATCAGTGCCTCGAGGTCCTCCTGATATATGCCAGCAAAAGGGTTTTCAACTACTGCAATTGCTGCGGCCCGGCGGGCTGGTGGCAATATTTCTTGACTACCTTCTTCCAATGTATCCTCAACAATGGTTACTATTTTCCTTATTTTCGCCAGTCCCATACCAACCCTCTTTTTTTAATTTTATCCGAAGTCAAATAGGCTTTTTACCAAAAAATAAAGATTGTTTGCTGTCAAACAATATTATCTACTGTCATTTAAAAGACCTTAATAGTTTTTTAAACGCTTACTATCTGAATTAAATAACTAATTTTGAATTCTGGTATTTTTGCCAACGGGATGTTAAACCTAGGTCTAATTTAGTTTTTCATCGTTTTTAGCACTCAATTTGGATTGACTAATTCTATGACGATTCGAGGGTCAGACCTTTTTTTTGCGCAGTCTTATATCACCGGTTATCAGTTAGATGATCAGGTCGGGTATAAGCTGCGGTTAGCCAACCAGCGTCATTTGGAGATTTTTTCACGCTACCTTCCTGAAGTCACCCCAACGCAGTTTTCAATTCTTGTCCGACTTTGTGAGGTTGGCGAAGTATCACAGAACCAGCTTGGGCGCTCGGTTGCAATGGACGCGGCCACAACAAAAGGGGTTATTAGTCGTTTGATTGATCGTGGGTTGGTGCAATCGCGCCAAGATGGTAAAGATTTGCGTCGGTTACAGATTTCGCTGACACGTGAAGGTCACGGAGTGGTTAGGGCCGCCATCGAAAAGGCTCGGACCATTACCAAAGAAACAACCGCACGCCTCACCCCCCGTGAGGTTTCAAGGCTTATGACATTGTTAGATAAGCTTCAGTGACCGGTTTCTTTAGAGTTTCTAGAGGCAAGTGAATTGACTGAGTCGTGTGTCGATCATGGATTTTGAACAGGATAGATATGGCTACCAATAATAAAGAATTAAGGTCTTTGGTGCTCGGAGTTGATGTTGGGGGAACCTTTACAGACCTCGTTCAGCTTGATCAAAACAGTTGCGCAGTGCGCCTCGCAAAGGTTGCTAGCACTCTTGATAATCAGGCATTTGGAGTGTTGGAAGCGATTGACAAGGTTGAGTGTGAACTTGCTAATGTTGCGATGGTTATTCACGGTACCACAACTACAACAAACGCTGTTTTAGAACGCAAACTTAGCAAAACTGCTCTTATTACCACGGCTGGTTTTCGTGACAGTTTGGAGCTAGGCCGCAGAACCAGACCTCAGCCCTATGGTATGACGGGACATTTTGAGCCAATAATTCCCCGAGACTTACGCTTTGAAATATCTGAGAGGATGGACGCATTCGGAAGAACAGTTACGCCAATTGACGAAGATGCTGTTACTGCCGTTGGGCAAAAACTGTTGTCTATTGGTGTTGAGTCAGTTGTGGTCCATTTCTTACACTCATATGTTAACCCAGAACACGAGCTTAGGGCTGCCGCTTTGCTGGAGAAGTTTTGGCCAAATCCATACATAACTGTAGGCCACAGATTGCTTCTGGAAAGCCGTGAGTTTGAACGCGGTGTGACCGCAGCTGTGAATGCTTCTGTTCAGCCTCTACTTGAACGTTATTTGAAAAAGCTTTCCGCGGAGTTGCAGGGTCGTGGGTATCTTGGAGAGCTGCTCATAATGAATGGCAACGGCGGCACTGTCTCAGCTAATCGTGTTGTTGGAGAGGCTGTGAAGACAGTAATGTCAGGGCCGGCCTCAGGTGTCATCGCGGCTGCCTACACTGGTAGGTTTGCTAAACGTCCAAACCTAATAACCTATGATATGGGTGGAACATCTACTGACGTTGCATTGATCTATGATTGTCAGCCTTCAATATCCAATGAAATCGAAATTGAATATGCTATGCCTATCCATGTGCCTATGGTTGATGTCAGGACTATCGGTGCCGGTGGCGGCTCAATTGCAAGGGTCAACCAGGCTGGGCTGCTCGAGGTAGGGCCAGAGAGTGCTGGGGCCAATCCTGGCCCAATATGCTACGGGCTTGGCGGTGAACTGCCGACTATAACGGATGCAAATGCGCTTCTTGGCAGGTTAGATGTTGAACAGTTTCATCGGGGTCAAGAAAACATCAGCCTAGAGAGAATTCGCGAGATTTTTCAATTGAAAATCGGTGACCCTCTGGGGGTTGACGCAGAAACTGCAGCATCGGCGGTTCTACGAATGGCTAACACTTTGATGGCTGGGGCGATCCGCATGGTGTCTATATCTCTCGGAGCGGACCCGCGAGATTTTAGCTTGTTTGCATTCGGTGGAGCTGGTCCACTGCACGCTTCGGCTCTAGCAACTGAGCTGGGTATTCCCGAGGTGTTAGTGCCAGCTCGTCCCGGTATCACCAATGCACTCGGTTGCGTTGTTGCTGATTTGCGACATGACTTTGTGCGAACAATAAACAAGCCTTTGGACACTATTGAAACTGAAGTCCTTGAACAAATGTTGTTGAAACAAGCCTTCGATGGCAATACTTTGATTGATCAGGAGCCAATAGACATCAACGAAATTAAAATCGAACACTCACTGGATATGCAGTTCATAGGTCAGACTCATATGTTAACCGTACCCATGGACTCTGCCAGCATGACGTGCAAAGAAATTTTGAAAGCATTTGAGAAGATTTATTTCAATAGATTTCGAATTCATCTTCCAGAAGTCAGAGTAAAAATTGTCAATGTCCGAACAATTGTCACTGGATGTAGACCAGAAATTGATCTTACTGGCTTAATAGATTTTTCAGGGCGCGCTCATTCTTTGGCTGCAGCTCAGGTGGGCAGCCGAGCTGTTTGTTTTTACGGAGCCAAGAATGAGTTGAATTGGCGTGAGGTACCAATCTATAACCGTGAAAAGTTACCCTTGGAATTTGAATTGAATGGACCAGCCATACTTGAACAAATGGATACCACTGTGCTCATAGAGCCTCAGAATGATGTGAGCTCAGACAGATACGGTAATATTTTCATTAAAGTGGGAGTGTCCAATGAAACTTGACGCGATCACCTTAAGCGTGATCCAGGCTGGGTTAAAGCAGGTTTGCGATGAGATGGATCTCAGCTTTTCAAGAGCCGCCTTCTCTCCGGTTATAGCAGAAGCGAACGATCGGTCAGATGGAATATACGCAGCAGATAATGGTAGCCTAATTGCACAAGGTGCAGGGGGATTGCCAGTTTTTGTTGGCACCATGCAGTACTCCACCTCGGAATTGATTCGGTTGATTGGTGAAGGTAAAGTTTGCGCCCCTGAGCCCGGGGACATCTACATAGTTAATGACCCTTATCTCGGTGGCACTCATCTAATGGATGTGAGGTTTGTTCGGCCATACTATAGGCAAAACAAGCTTTGGTGCTGGCTATCCAATACTGGTCATTGGCCTGACACAGGCGGTGCTGTTCCCGGTGGATTTTCGGCATCTGCGACTGAAGTAGAGCAAGAGGGATTAAGATTGCCACCGGTGAAGCTTTTCAAGAAAGGTGAGTTAGATCAGGAAATATATTCCATCATTTGTTCGAACATACGTGTCGCAGATCAAAGAGTCGGAGATGTCAAGGCTCAGGCTGCGGCTTTAGAGGTTGGAGCTGATAGACTTGATCAACTCCTCGAACGTTACGGTGATAGGACGGTAGACTTGGCAATCAAAGAACTGCACGTTCGAGCAGCAACTCAGATGAGACAGCTTATTTCAGAGATGCCCGAGGGAAGCTGGCAATCAGTAGCTTTCGTTGATAGCGACGGTGTTGTTGATGAACCTTTGCGAATTAGCCTAAAAGTAACAAAGGATTTTGACAAATTGGTCTTTGATTTTTCTGGGTCTAGCCCTCCATGCCGGGGCCCCATGAACTCAGTGCTGGCTACAACTATGAGTTCTGTTTACCTTGCCATTCGGCATATCTTTCCTGAAGTGCCTATCTGCGCTGGTGCGTTTGAACCGTTGGAAATCATACGGCCAGAAAACACATTTTTAGACGCACGCTACCCCCGCCCAGTCTCAGGGTGCGCGGCTGAAGTAAGCCAGCGGATCGCTGAAGCTGTTTTCGCTGCTATTGTTCAACCTCTTCCTAACCGAGTGACAGCTGCACCTGCCGGGACAAGTGGTAATTTTGCCCTCGGTGGCTTTGACGCTGATCAAGGTCGTGACTTCGTGATGTATCAATTATCTGGGGGCGGTTATGGTGGCAGCGCTGAGGGTGATGGTCTCAGTAATGGTTGTTCTACTATAGGGATTTCAAAGGCACCTCCCGTCGAGATCATGGAGCAGACTTTTCCGGTGCTTTATCATCATTACAGGTTGCGTGAGGGATCTGCAGGACCTGGATTTGCGCGTGGTGGTTTTGGGTTGGATTACAAACTCGAACTGCGAAATGGCGAGGCCCGAGCTAGCTTTGTAATGGATCATGGACGCTTCGGACCACAGGGCGCGCTTGGCGGAGGAGATGGTGCAGTTAACAAAGTGATGATTTTGCGTGGGGAGGAACGTTACGTCCCACAGCATTTGTCAAAAGAGCAAGATATTTCGATGGCACCAGGTGATATGGTGTGGGTTAGAACGCCCGGCGGGGGTGGTTACGGGAATCCGTTTAAACGGCCACTGCAAGCGGTATTTAAGGACGTTAGCCTAGGTCGTGTGAGTATCGAACAGGCGCGTAAATTCTATGGAGTAATAATTGAAGTCACCGGTGAAGGAAAACTGTCTCTCGATGAAATTGCAAGCGAACAAGAGCGAAAAAGTTAAATCTGAGAGAAATGGATAATCTGATTAGTGTTTACTGAGGCATTGTGGCACAGAAAGACGTTGGTCTCGCAGTGTTTACAAGATGTATTATTGTTAGTATACAAATGAATTAGACGGTAAAGAGAATCTGCCATAGTGTAACGTCATTCACTGTTGAATAGGAACACAAATGCGAAAATATATTGATATAAATTTGGGTGAAAGATCAGTAAGTAGCCGCGAATTGCATGGGCGTGAGATTGCTGAGTGCGGACGTTATTTGATAGCTAAAATGCTGCTAGAACAAAAGATTGCTGAGGTTGAGCCACTTGCTCCCGAAAATCCGTTAATCTTCTCGGTTGGGCCGTTTGCAGGAACTAATTTTTCCAATGCGAATAGGCTCAGTGTGGGCTGTAAAAGCCCTTTGACTGGTGGAGTTAAAGAGGCCAACAGTGGTGGCACTTTTGGATTTGCAATGGGGCAATTGCAAATTGCTGGTATTACTCTGCATGGAGCTAGTGATGAGTGGGTAATCATTCGTATTACCAAGGACAATGGTATCACTTTTGACGATGCAAAACCATATATGGGTATAGGCAATTTTGAGTGTGCTTCCAAGCTGCATTCTGTGTACGGAGAGAAAACCTCTCTCGGTATTTGTGGGCCCGTAGGAGAATATGAAGGCCTAATGGCTGGTGTAACATTCTCGGATACAGACAACCGACCATCGCGCATCGCAGCACGTGGTGGTGTTGGCGCAGTCATGGGTGCTAAGAAGGTTAAAGCCATAGTAATAGATAAAGATAGGATGCCACCTGTTAATGACAGGAAAAGGGTCATGGGTGCCATAAAAGAGTACGGCAAAAAGCTTGGTGAGTCTGCGCCTGTCCAAACATTGCGGACGACTGGCACAGCGATGATGGCGGATATAACAAATCATGTTGGTGCGATGCCAACTCGTAACTTTACATCGGGCCATCAACCCTCGGAGGACGGTGGTGCTTTCAAAATGGGTGGCACTTTCATTCGAGAATTAAACACTAGTCGTGGCGGGCAAACGGAACACGCCTGTATGCCGGGTTGTTTGATAAAATGCAGCAATGTCTATGTTGATGATACTGGGAAAGAAATTGTTTCACCTATGGAATATGAAACAATTTGCCTTCTTGGCACAAATTGTGGGTTGGAAGATCCGGATGACGTGGCGAGAATGAATGAAATAGCAAATGATCTTGGCGTGGACAGTATAGAACTCGGAGCTACCATTGCTGTTTTAATGGACGCGGGGAAGGGTGACTTTGGAGACGTTTCTTTCATGAAGGAGGTAACGTCGGAAATGATGGCTGGAAGTGAAATTGGCAAATTATATGCTAGTGGGACTGCAAGAGTTGGTGAAAACTTAAATTTCAAACGCGTTCCAGTAATTAAAAAACAAGCAATTAGTGCTTATGATCCCCGGCTCATTGAAGTGACTGGAATTTCAATGATGGTGACTGCTCAGGGTGCAGACCACACTGTTGGAAATAATGCGACATTCAAATGTGATGACAAAAATATTGAAGAGTTAGTGGCTGAAAGTCTTCGTATGCAGATTAATGCTGCTGTCGCGGACTCATTGGGACTTTGTGTGTTTGGCAGATCAGTGACGGACGACAATCTCGAATTAATCTCCAATGCTATCAACGATGCCTTTGATGCCGGGGTAACACCGGATTTCATCCGCAACATTGGCGTTGAAACATTACGTCTCGAAGCAGCCTTCAACAACGCGGCGGGATTCGACGAAGAGGACGATGAACTACCCTCATTTTTTCTTGACGAGCCATTGCCACCAACTGGCAAAATGGCTCGACTGCGCAGCAGTGAAGTGAACGCTGCGATGCAAAATCTTCTTGATGCACACAGTGGCTAGTGTTTGGGTTTAAGCGGAGGCTGGATTGCGAATAGAGGCAGCATCACAGGGATTGCTATGCACAAGGGGCTGAATGAAAAGTTAGAGGCAGATTATATACGTCCAGCGAGTCTGGAAACGGCGGTTTCTACTCTTGCCTCTGGGCCAAGAGTAATTTTGGCAGGTGGAACTGATGTGTTTCCTAGATTGCAAGATAGACCATTGTTAGGACCAGTGCTTGATATTTCGGGGATTGCCGCGCTTAGGACAATAGATTTCGACGGCAGCTATTTTCGCATTGGTGCCGCCGCAAGCTGGCGTGCCGTGATTGATACTGATTTGCCGCCTGCTTTTGATGGGTTAAAAGAAGCGGCACGCGAGGTGGGATCAATCCAGATCCAGAACCGTGCTACAGTTATTGGAAACCTGTGTAACGCATCACCAGCGGCAGATGGGGTGCCGCCATTATTGACACTTGATGCAGAAGTAGAAATTGCTTCCGCGTCAGGCTTTCGCTATCTGCCATTATCTAAATTTATTCTAGGCAACAGAAAAACGGCGCTGGAAACGGGTGAAATGGTCAGTGCGCTTCGTATCCCATCAACATCAACAACTGGCCAATCTAACTTTTTGAAACTTGGTGCACGGTCTTATCTGGTAATCTCGATTAGTATGGCCGCTCTTCGTTTAGATGTTGATAAGGCTGGAGTGATCTCAACTGTTGCCCTGTCAATTGGCGCATGCAGTGAGGTTGCAATACGAATGGAACGAGTTGAGTCAGCCTTGTGTGGAACACCATTAGCTAATGCCTGCGAGCGGATTACACAGGATCTGTTCGCCGAATTAGCACCGATTGATGATGTTCGCGCCCCTGCCCAATACCGTCGTGAGGCCTCAGTTGAGGTTGTTCGGCGTTTGTTGGCTGGTCAGCAAAGGAATTTTGCAAGTGAGGCGAAGGCATGACCTGTTTTACATTGAACGGAAAGGCCGTAATTAGCCAGTCTTCGCCTAGCACACGATTAAGTGAGGTACTCCGCAGTGAAATGGGACTCTCCGGGACAAAGATTGGATGTAATGCTGGCGATTGTGGGGCGTGTAGTGTGCTTCTGGACGACGAGCCGATCTGCAGTTGCTTGACCACGGTTGCCCAGGTTAGTGGGGCCAAAGTTACGAGCATCGAGGGGCTTAATGCCGGAAACATAATTTCAAAGCTGCAAGAGAGTTTTTTGGCCCATGGCGCTGCTCAATGCGGGATTTGTACACCAGGCATGATGGTTGCCGCACATGCTTTACTTAATGAAAACCCAACCCCAAACAGGTGCGATGTTGAAGATGCACTTGGTGGTGTTTTGTGCCGCTGTACAGGATATGGCAAAATTATTGATGCTGTATTAGCGGTTAATTCGGATAGGCCAGCAAGGTCCTTGCCACAAGTAGGATGTAGTGTTGGCATTCCAATTAAACATCTTGATGGTCAGTCAAAGGTGGATGCCAGCCTGCTTTATGGTGATGACGCTGCACCTCAAGATTCGGTGATGGTCAGAGTTATCCGAAGCCCACACCATTATGCTAGTTTTAAAATTGGCGATAAGGCTGCCTTTTTATCAAAGCACCCTGAAATTATGGCAGTTCTGGACGCCAGTGATATTCCTGGACGTAACTGTTTTGGGGTTATACCACCTTTTGCTGACCAGCCAGTGTTTGCCGAGGAAACGGCGTTGTATCGTGGCGATGCCGTCGCGGCTATCGTCGGAGAAGCCGATGTCATAAGCAGATTTGATGAAGCTGATTTTCCAATTACTTGGGACCCTCATGACACCATGCTGACCCCTGAAGCTGCGATGGATGTTAATGCGCCAAATTTACATGAAAGTCGTGCTGGCAATATTCTGGTGCGCGGCTTTGTTGAATGTGGGAATGCTGATTCTGCGCTTGCTGCTGCAAAACATAAGGTGGAGATACGAACTAAGACACCTTTTATTGAACATGCATATATTGAACCTGAAGCCGGGTATGCTGTGCGCGAGGGCAATAGAATTGTTATTCGCGGTTGCACGCAGGCAAGTCAAATGGACCGCGAGAGCCTCGCAGAGATTATGAATGTTGATCCAGAGGCTATTCGGGTGATGCCGACTGCATGTGGCGGCGGCTTTGGGTCAAAAATTGATATTTCATTCCAGCCTTATGTAGCACTTGCTGCTTGGAATTTAGATCGGCCTGCCCGGATATGCTACAGCCGTGGCGAGTCGATGCGCGCATCAACAAAACGTCATCCGTCTGACATTCATTTACGAGTTGGCTGTGATGATAAGGGCCTGATTAGTGGTTTTGTGTTTGACGGTATTTTTAATACAGGTGCTTATGCCAGTTGGGGCCCAACAGTTGCGAATCGGGTACCGATTCATGCCTGTGGCCCTTATAAAACTGATCACTATCGTGCCACTAGTTTGGCGGTTCATACTAATGCACCGCCCGCTGGCGCCTTTCGCGGATTTGGGGTGCCACAATCTGCCATAGCACAAGAATGCGCCTATGATCTTTTGGCTGATGAAATCGGAATGGATAGGCTCGCCTTTCGCCGAAGTAATGCTCTTAAAAATGGGATGCCAACCGTTACCGGACAAGTTTTTAAAAAGGGTGTTGGTATTGATGATTGTTTTGCCGCGTTAGAGCAACCCTGGAAAAATGCCCTTTCGAAAGCAGCTGATTTTAATGAGGAAGCAATTGCGAATGATAGTCCTTGGCGAAGTGGTGTTGGTATTGCGAGCTGTTGGTATGGCTGTGGGAACACGTCATTGCCTAATCCGTCTACTATGCGCATGGGCATTACCCCAGACGGTGAAATTGTGCTCCATCAGGGAGCAATGGATATTGGCCAGGGTTCAAACACCGTTATTACTCAGATCGCTGCCGATGCGCTTGGCGTCTCAGTTCACGACTTAACACTTCTTGATTGCGACACAGACTTAACGCCTGATTGTGGAAAAACGTCAGCGTCTCGCCAGACTTTTGTTTCTGGTAAGGCAGCTTTACTATCCGGACAGGCTCTACGTGAAATGCTGCTGCGCCACGGTAATGTTGATGTCAATGCCAAGATTACCATTGATGGGACCATCCTAAACCTTAGAGATGATGTTGGTGGTGTTGCTTGCATTGACCTGAGAGGGCTGCCAGTCAATGATTACGGGTACGTCTTTATGGCTGAGGAAACCTATGATCCGCCAACAAGTGCGCTCGATAGTAAAGGCCAAGGCAATCCTTACGCGGTATTTGGATATGGCGCCCAGATCATGGAGCTCCAAGTTGATTGCGTACTTGGCAATGTGAAGCTTAAGACAATAACCACCGCGCATGATGTTGGCCGAGCGATCAATCCTCTGCTTGTTGAGGGACAGATTGAGGGTGGTGTTGCTCAAGGTATTGGGCTGGCATTAATGGAGGATTATCGACCTGGTCACACTGAAAACCTACATGATTACCTTATACCCACAATTGGTGATGTGCCTGAATTTCACCATGTGATTGTCGAGGTTCCAGACGATGAGGGGCCGTATGGGGCGAAAGGTCTTGGTGAGCATGT
>CACEJY010000037.1 GCA_902559985.1 uncultured SAR116 cluster alpha proteobacterium
TGTTTTGTGCCTCGCCGCTTTTGAAGGGTCTTTTGCTGCAGAAATCATTAGAGGCGGTATTCAGGCAGTTGACCGCGGTCAATATGAAGCTGCTGACGCAACTGGCCTGTCAAAATTTGACAAATACTTTTGCGTGATCTTACCTCAGGCGCTTCCACTTATTTTGCCACCATTAACTGGCTTGCTTATCTCACTAATTAAACATTCCGCCATTGTTAGCGTAATCGCCGTTGCAGAACTGACGACCGAGGGACTCAATCTTATATCTGATACCTATATGGCATTTGAAATCTGGTTCATTGTGGCCGGAATGTATCTTGTCCTTACGACTAGCCTTTCTGTGCTGGTCAACATCCTGGAAGTAAGGATGAACAGGGCGCGATAACTTAATCGCAAATACCAAAATCAAGAAAAGGAGAGAAACTGATGAAAATTTTTGGGATATTAAAGACACGAGCCATTTTGGCTCTCGTTGCGATTTTTGGAGTTGTAGCAACTTCGTTGCCAGCGGTTGCTGGTGATCTAATCGCAGACATTCAAAAACGCGGCACATTGAAAGTTGGGATGTCAACATTCGTTCCTTGGGCCATGCGTGATAAGAAAGGTGACTTAATCGGCTTTGAAATTGATGTTGCAACCAAACTTGCCAAAGACATGGGTGTTGAAGTTGAATTTGTCCCTACAGCCTGGAGTGGTATTATACCAGCGCTGTTAGCAAAAAAATTCGATGTCATCATAGGTGGCATGTCAATCACACCTCAGCGAAACTTGACAGTTAATTTCACAGCTCCTTACGCACATTCGGGTCAGATTATGGCCGCGAACAAGAAGCTTGCCGGCAATTACACCACAATGGATGATTTCAACCAAGCGAGTGTAACCATCGCCTGTCGTCGCGGTGCAACACCATGTAAAGCAGCTCAAAAGCTATTTCCAAAATCAACACTTCGCCAGTTTGACGATGATGCACAAGCCTTCCAAGAGGTTGTGAATGGTAATGCTCATGCGATGATTTCAAGTGCTCCCAAGCCAAGTTTCTGGTCTGAAGCCTATCCAAATGAAGTTTTTGTTGCTCTTGATGGTAAGAAGCTGACACGCGGGAACGAGGCATTCGCTCTTCGCAAAGGCGACATGGATGCAATGAACTTCTTTAGCAATTGGATTCTTGTAAATGCCAGCAGCGGTTGGCTAGAAGAACGCCATAGCTTCTGGTTCAAAGACCGTTCAGGTTGGAAGGATATGGTAAAACTCGAGCAGTAGCGTCGGTATATGATTCTGAACGCCGCTCAAGCAGATAAATTGCGCGGCAATTACTGGCAAATACCACTCATCAAAATAAAATCTTACCGGCAGGAATTTCCTGCCGGTATCGAATCTAACAGAGACAGAAAATGACCAAACCACCTCTAAAGACTCGTCGCAAACTAACAATTGTGGATTACATTTGTTTTGGACTCGTGGGTGCTATTATTGCCTATGCGATCTACCGAGTAAGTGACGTTCTTGTTTATAATTGGAACTGGTCACGCGTTTTCAATTTTGTTCTCTATTACGATGAGGAAAGCTCAAGCTATGTGCCCAATCTGCTACTTCTGGGCATCGCAACAACACTAAGGCTAGCATTCTGGGCAACCATCGTTGCCGCTACTATTGGTCTTATAATGGGTTATATGCGGACAAGCAAAAACCTCGCGATGCGAATGATCAGCAGGTGTTATGTCGAATTAGTACGTAATATACCACCAGTGGTTTTTATATTCATTTTTTACTTTTTTCTTTCTGGCCAGTTAATGCCGGTCATTGGCCTTGATGACCTTGATAAAAACGGAACTTTCGTAAGTTCAGGTATCTTTTATATTCTATTTGGTGACCCAAAATTATTTTCTAATTTTGTTGCTGGCGCTTTGTGCCTTGCGTTATTTGAAGGGGCTTACATTACCGAAATCGTGCGAGCAGGCATTCAATCTATTCAAAAAGGTCAATGGGAGGCAGCACGTGCTGTTGGCCTCTCGCGACTAAATGTTCTACGCGACATCATTTTTCCTCAGGCAATTCGAAAAATACTGCCACCGCTTGCTGGCCAATTCATAACCCTGATCAAAGACTCAGCAATTGTTTCTCTGATCTCCATTCAAGAACTCACCTTCCTTGCAACAGAGGTTGCATCAACCACAACAAAGGTTTTTGAAACATGGATCATTGTTGGGGCAATGTATTTCATTCTTTGTTATTCCTTTGCTGCAACGTTCAGCCACCTTGAAAAACGCGCCCTTCGGGCACGCCGCTAGGAGCAATCATGTCAAACCTATCAACCACAGACCGCAAGATAGACCCCGATATTCTGATCTCATTTCAGGGTGTTAACAAATGGTTTGACCACTTTCAGGCCTTAAAGGATATCAATCTATCAGTCAAACAGGGTGAGCGCGTTGTTGTGTGCGGTCCGTCCGGATCTGGAAAATCAACCATGATACGCTGCGTCAATCAGCTCGAAAACCATCAGCAAGGAACCATTCACGTATGCGGACGTGAAGTCTACAGCAATATGAAGCAACTGGAACAGGTTCGCCGCGAAGTTGGCATGGTATTTCAGAGTTTTAACCTATTTCCCCATATGTCGATCCTGCAGAATGTGACACTTGCACCAATGCGTAATGGCAAAATTTCATCAGCTGAAGCGAGTGAGATTGCGATGCATTATCTTGAACGGGTGCAAATTGCCGATCAGGCAGATAAATTTCCAAGCCAGCTTTCAGGCGGCCAGCAACAGCGCGTTGCCATCGCAAGAGCATTGGCGATGAAACCACGGGTGATGCTGTTTGATGAACCCACATCCGCGCTTGATCCAGAGATGATCAATGAGGTTTTGGATGTGATGGGCGAACTCGCCAGTGACGGGATGACAATGATGGTTGTTACCCATGAGATGGGTTTCGCGCGCAAAGTTGCCGACCGCGTTGTCTTTATGGATGAAGGTCGGATTGAGGAAAACTGCAGCAAGGAAGATTTTTTCACTGGCGGACGCGGTGAACGGGCCGAAGCATTCCTGTCTAAAATCTTGCAGCATTAACATTTGCTCAGCCCATAAATTGAGACTGTTTTGTGCCTGATAACCGATTGGAACATGAACGCGATTCCAGCTAGTCAAGAATACCCGGTAGATTAAGCCCCTGTTCACGCGCACAAGTAACCGCATCGTGATATCCGGCATCGGCATGGCGCATCACCCCTGTGGCCGGATCATTCCATAATACATTGGCAATACGCCGGTCCGCATCCTCAGTGCCATCACAGCAAATGACCATGCCGGAATGCTGAGAAAAACCCATGCCAACACCGCCTCCGTGATGGATTGATACCCAAGTTGCTCCGGAAGCCGTATTCAAAAGAGCATTCAGCAACGGCCAATCGGAAACCGCGTCCGAGCCGTCCTTCATCGACTCAGTCTCCCGGTTTGGCGAGGCAACAGACCCACTATCGAGATGATCCCGTCCAATGACTACCGGCGCAGACAACTCGCCGGTGCGTACCATTTCATTGAATGCAAGTCCCAAACGGTGGCGGACTCCAAGTCCAACCCAGCAAATCCGTGCTGGCAAACCTTGAAAGGCAATGCGGTCACCTGCCATATCCAGCCAGTTATGCAGATGCGCATCATCAACCAGTTCCTTGACCTTGGCGTCAGTCTTGTAGATATCCTCGGGGTCGCCGGACAATGCACACCAGCGGAACGGGCCAATTCCCCTGCAGAAAAGTGGACGGATATATGCCGGCACAAAGCCCGGAAAGCTAAACGCTGTCTCCAGCCCTTCCTCAGATGCAACCTGCCTTATGTTGTTACCATAATCGAGTGTTGGCACCCCCCCATTCCAGAAATCAACCATCGCTGCCACATGTGTTTTCATTGAGGCTCTGGCCGCAGTCTCAACCTCTTTCGGATGGGTTTCTTGTTTTGCTCGCCACTCAGCTACGTTCCAGCCAAGGGGCAAGTAGCCGTGGAGCGGGTCATGCGCAGATGTTTGGTCCGTGACAATATCAGGCTTGACACCCCTCCGTACAAGCTCTGGAAACACATCGGCGGCGTTTCCAATCAACGCAACAGACTTAGCCTCGCCTGCGTCACACCAGCCCTTTATCATGGCCAACGCCTCATCCAATGAATGGGTCTTTTCATCAACGTAGCGTGTACGAAGTCGAAAGTCTGCTCGGGACTCATCACATTCAACGGCCAGGCAACACGCACCAGCCATCACTGCAGCTAGTGGTTGTGCGCCGCCCATGCCACCAAGGCCTGCTGTCAAAATCCAGCGCCCAGTCAAGTTCCCTTTATAATGCTGGCGGCCAGCCTCAACGAAGGTTTCATAAGTGCCCTGCACAATTCCTTGTGTGCCAATGTAAATCCATGACCCCGCGGTCATCTGGCCATACATGGCAAGGCCGCGCTTATCTAATTCATTAAAATGATCCCACGTGGCCCAGTGCGGCACCAGATTAGAGTTAGCAATAAGCACCCGCGGGGCGTCCTTGTGTGTGCGAAAAACGCCCACCGGCTTTCCCGATTGCACCAGCAGTGTCTGATCAGTTTCAAGGTCTTGCAAAGTTGCAACCATCTTGTCGTAATCTTCCCACGTACGGGCGGCACGGCCAATACCCCCATATACCACAAGGGCATGAGGATCTTCAGCAACATCAGGATGCAAATTGTTCATCAGCATGCGCATTGGTGCCTCGGTAAGCCAGCTTTTTGCCGTGATCTGATTACCTGTTGGCGGATAAACGTCGCGGATATTGTGGCGTGAATTTGGCATCTTACTCTCCTCTTCAATAAGGCATCAAGCTGTCAAACGGCCAAGAACATAGGCTGGCATATTCAGCCCTTGAACCAGGCTGCCATCAGCAATCATGAAAGCCGCCATTTGCAGATCCGAGGCCATGTACCGATCCTCCGCAAGTGGCTTGACCCGAGTGCGCACGCGAGCAATCACATCCTGCAATATCGGGCTAGTTTTCAACGGGGCGCGAAAGCCGATACCCTGGCACCCACAAGCTAGCTCAATACCGAGGATCATATTCAAATTGGCATTCATTTTATGGAGCCGCCGAGAACCATGCGCTGCCATACTAACGTGATCCTCCTGATTGGCCGATGTTGGCGTGCTATCAGTTGAGCAGGGGTTGGCAAGATGCTTGTTCTCGCTCATCAAAGCAGCGCTGGTAATCTCAGCAACCATAAAACCCGAATTAAGCCCGGGATTTCCAGTTAAAAAGGGCGGCAAATCAAAACTCAGGGACGGATCGACCATCAACGCGATACGCCGCTGCGAAATCGACCCAATTTCGGCCAATGCAAGGGCAATCTGATCGGCCGCAAATGCAACCGGCTCGGCATGAAAATTGCCACCCGATACAATCCGTCCCTCTTCAACCAGTACCAGTGGATTATCAGTCACCGCATTGGCCTCAATCTCCAGCGTTTGTCCGGCAAAATGCAGTAAATCTAGGGCCGCGCCAGTAACTTGAGGCTGACAGCGAATGCAATAAGGGTCTTGCACACGGCTGTCACCTTCACGATGCGTCTCACGAATTTCTGAACCTTCCATAATAGCTCGCTGCGCTTGAGCAACAGCAATCTGCCCCTTGTGACCACGAAGCCTATGTATAGAGTCAACCAGCGGTGCCGTTGAACCCATGATTGCATCCGTTGACAGCGCAGCTGTCACTACCGCAGCACTGGCATTCCGCCAGCCATCAAATAATGCCGCCAACGCACAAGCAGTGGAAAATTGGGTGCCATTGATCAAGGCAAGCCCCTCTTTCGGGCCAAAAATTACGGGCGATAAACCAGCCGCCGCGAGCGCTGCGCCTCCGGGCATCACCTCGTCCTGAAACATTGCCTCACCCTCACCAAGCATGACTGCTGCCATATGTGCAAGCGGGGCTAAATCACCGGATGCCCCAACAGACCCCTGCACCGGAATTTGCGGCAATACTCTCTTATTCAGCATTTCAGTAATCAAATCCACCGTTGTCCACGCCACGCCGGAGGCACCGCGACCAAGCGACAATAATTTTAGGACCATCATCATCCTGGTTGTTGGTGCTTCGAGCGTTTCGCCAACGCCGCAGCAATGTGAGAGTACAAGATTACGTTGGAGAGTTGCCGTCTGGTCTTCAGCAATAGGTACATTGGCCAACTTACCAAAACCGGTATTGACACCATAAACCGCAACGCCACCAGCCGCTGCTTTGGAAACGAACGTCGCCGCCGCCTCGATTGGCGCCTTGGTGTCTGAATGCAAGGCAATAGCATCATTGCCACGCCAAATTTGTTCAAGCTGAGCCAGCGTAACCTCCCCCGGAATCAGAGTAATCATGTGATTTGTCCTCCAAAAATACGACGGTACAGGGGATTGAACCCAATCCGATATGCAAGCTCGGCCGGATGAGCCACATCCCATAGGGCCAGATCAGCACGTAAGCCGGAACGCAACATGCCAGAGTCAGAAATACCAAGTGCCCGTGCCGCGTTCCTTGTCACCCCGGCAAGTGCCTCATATGGTGTCATGCCAAACAATGTACAGCCCATATTCATGGCTAACAGCACAGACGTCATAGGCGATGACCCTGGATTAGCGTCGGTGGCAAGCGCCATCGGCACACCTTGGTCACGAAACAATGCAACCGGAGGCTTTTGGGTTTCACGCAGTGTATAGAATGCTCCCGGCAAGAGAACGGCCGTACAACCTGCAGCCGCAAGCGCTATAACATCTTCTTTATTTGCATACTCAACATGATCCACCGACAACGCCTTATGACTAGCTGCCAGAAGGCTGCCACCGCAGCGTGTCAATTGTTCAGCATGAAGTTTAACCGGCAGGCCAAGTTCGGCTGCTACATTGAACAAAGGTACGATCTGCTCAGCGCTAAAAGCAATCGATTCACAAAAGCCATCCACAGCATCTACCAGCCCCTCTTTATGTGCTTGGCGCAGGGCAGGAATACAGGTTTTCTCTATATAACCTTCAGGCGACATATCCTCACCCGGGGGCATCGCATGGGCCCCAAGAAAGCTGGTAATAACACGCACCGGTCGCGCTGCCTCGATGGACCGCGCTGCGCGCAACATTCTTAATTCAGTCTCGATATCCAAACCATAGCCAGATTTTATTTCGATCAGACTAATCCCTTCAGCAATCAGCGCATCAACCCGCGCAAGCGCTCCTTCGACAAGCTGCTCAACCGATTGAGAGCGTGTTGCACTTACTGTAGATACAATGCCGCCACCAGCCTTCGCCACTTCGGCATAACTTGCCCCCTTGAGGCGCATTTCAAATTCCAAAGCGCGATGCCCTCCGTAAACGACATGCGTATGGCAATCAATAAGGGCAGGCGTCAATAACCTGCCAGCCGCATCTATCGCATCGTCTATTTGATTCATCGCCGTGTTATTGGCCAAATTCTCTTGGAGTGCTGACATGGGACCAAATGCACTAATCAGGCCATTTTCTATGAGCAAATAGCCATTGGGGATAAGACCATAAAACCTGTCAGTAACGCCTTTTTCAGCCGCGTTTGTGATTTGATCATCCAACAGCGCCATCGCTGCATTTGTGATTAATGCCTTCATGACGGGACCTTGCTTTGCGCTCTAAATTTATTTATATGTACATACATAATAATCTGTCAACAGGAAACGATGATGCCGAAAATTCACGCTGAGACTGCGCTTCTACCTGATGGCTGGGCAGAGAATGTCCTCGTCGAACTTGATGACATTGGGCGTATCGCCAAGGTAAATACAAATGTCACCGATGTTGCTGCCAAATCCAATGTTTCCTGCCTTCTGCCAGCCCCCGTTAACGCCCATAGCCATGCCTTTCAACGTGCAATGGCCGGATTAACAGAACATCGCAGCACCAATACCACAGACAGTTTTTGGACTTGGCGCGAATTAATGTATTTGTTCCTTGACCAATTGACCCCAGATCATATTGAGGCCATTGCCGCGTTGGTGCAGATGGAAATGCTCGAGGCTGGTTATGCTACCAATGTAGAATTTCACTATCTCCATCATGCACCTGATGGCAACCCCTATGAAAATCGTAGCGAGATGGCTGAACGCATCATGGCTGCTGCTGAGACAACGGGTATTGGTTTAACCATGCTCCCTGTCCATTATCAATATGGCGGTTGTGATATGAGCCCACTGGTTCGTGGCCAATGTAGGTTCTATAACGATCTAGACGGTTTTGCCGACTTATGTGATGGCGTTCGGAGCGGGCTTGGCAATTTACCTGCCGACACGGCCTTTGGTGTTGCACCCCACAGCCTTCGCGCAGTCGCCCCTCATAGCCTCAGCCTAACTCGCGCGCTTGCCGATGGAGGGCCATTTCACATGCATTTGGCAGAACAACGCGCCGAGGTTGAAGAGGTTAGCTATCACCTCGGCGCACGCCCTGTTGATTGGGTATTAAATAATTTTGATGTAGGTCCAGATTGCTGTTTCATCCATTGCACGCAAATGCGACCTCATGAAACAAGTGGGCTTGCAGCAAGCGGTGCAATTGCAGGACTGTGCCCAATAACAGAAGCTAGTCTCGGTGATGGGATTTTTGATGGGGTTGGTTGGTTTGAGGCGGGCGGAATGATTGCCATTGGTTCTGACTCCAATATTCGTATTTCATTGTCTCAAGAGTTGCGCAGTCTCGAATATTCGCAGCGCCTTCGCGATCAATCACGTGCAGCCTTAGCCACTTCAACTGCTTCAACGGGACGCCACATACTTGACAACATGATTGCTGGTGGTGCCCAGGCTGCTGGCCGGCACACAGGCAAAATTGCCCCCGGGTACTGGGCCGACCTAATGGCCCTAGACAAACAAACGGCAACCCTTGCAGGTCGGTCCAAGGATCAGTTAATTGACAGCTTCATCTTTGCCGGCGATGACCACCTGGTTCATGATGTATGGTCTGCCGGGCGGCACCTTGTTACCGCTGGCCGCCATGTAGACCATGATAAGATCACATCAGCCTACGTCCGGGAATTGACATCGCTGCGCCATGATCTCTGATCCAGCAGTCCGTTAGCAATGAACAGCTCAACCAGAACAAATTGGCGGGATGTAATGGCAGAGGTGGAGCGGCGCATCTACACTCGTGAGTGGCAACCAGGCCAGTCCATTCCAAATGAGGCTGATCTTGCTATCGAATTGGGCTGCGCTCGTGTTACCGTGAACCGCGCGCTTCGTACTCTTGCCGAGGACGGTCTGCTTGACCGACGCAGGAAAGCCGGTACGCGTGTTGCATTGCATCGAATTGGTAAGGCTACCCTAACAATCCCTCTTATCCGGGACGAAATTGAGGCAAGTGGGAAATCATACGGCTATCATTTGCTCAGCCAGCGGAGAAAAGCCGCCCCCTCCTCGGTGGTCCAAAAATTCGCCCTCGCAGGTCAAGCCAATTTGCTTCACGTTGTTGCACTACATGAGGCCGATGGCAAACCCTATGTTCTTGAAAACCGATGGATTAACGAAAAAATTATGCCACATTCGGAGGATATCTGTTTTGCTGAATTGAGCGCTAATGAATGGCTTTTGCAAAACACTCCCTTTACTCATGGTGACATTGATTTCAGCGCTAAAATGCTAACCAGCGTGAAGCAACGCTTTTGGGAACAAAGCCCAACACAGCCCTGTTCGTAATTTCACGCACGACATGGGATCACGAAAAAGCAGTGACCATGGTTGAACTCGTGTTTCATGCCGGTCATCGCAAACGCACGCAGTTATAGACGAATTTATTCATCCGTCAGTCAATCGGTATTGCTTGCCTTACCCTCAAGACCAGCCGCAGCCGCGCCCGATGCACCCGGAATACGCATTTCAAAAACATCTGTTACCGAAGTGTAATCGTAATAACCCAATCGAGCCAGAGGACGGATTCGGGTAATATCCATCTTGCCATCCGGCATGATCACTTCATCCGCAACATGAATACGCTCAACCTCACCATAGACAACGTCAACCCATCCGTGATTCGAATTTCCCCGCAACCGATGCGTTGAGAGGTACCTGCATTCAAAATGGGCAGGACTTTCCTTCACCCGCGGACAGGGCGCATTGATTGAGGCCAAAGGGGTTACCCCTGCCCGCGCGAATTCGTTCTCCTCTTCAGGCCATTCAATGGCGGACAAATTCACTGCATCCCTCAAAGCATAAGTTGCCATATTCCAGACAAACCAACCTGTTTCTTCAGCGTTGATTACAGTGTGTTTTCGTTCTCCATTGCTGATTTGGTTTGCAGCAAACATCACAAGCGGTGGGTCAAAAGAAAGATTTTGCCACTGACTGTATGGTGCAAGGTTGAGCACACCGTCCGCCGAAATTGTCGAGAGCCAGCCAATTGGACGCGGCACTGTACAAGATTTGAATGGCGAAAATGGCAATGGGCAGGACTCCTGTCCGGGTGCATAATGCATAAAAACCTCCCTATGTTTCTTTATTTTTCTGATTAGATTATTTATTTGAAAAATTTCGAATCATAAAAAATCACAGATAATAAATTACATTTCAAAACAAAACTGGATAGCTTCGATAACTGCGCTTATGCCGCTGAAGCAATGCCGCTCCAAACAAAGTCACCACTCAGTCGTGGGAAAGTTCACGAGTTTGAGATAAACGGCATTGGACAAAAAGATATAATTTTGGATGGTGAGACGCCACTCAAAAAGAGAAGAGGAGTGGAGTGGTAGTCCAATAAAAGCCGCAAAAATGGACTAATAATCTATTTTATTTGGGCAAGAAATAATGTTATTTTTCAATTGGCACTCTGGTAAAAAATTGCATTTCCCAATACTTAATTTCTATGAAACATGAACACTGATTCCTCTATATTTCTCAAGAACAGGTCTATTACTCTTGCAGAGTTTGGCTATATCACGGCCGTGCGCGAGTTCGAAGGTTGGGTCGAAATATCCAATGACGCCAATTTAAAACTCCGAATGAAAAAAGTTTATCATAAATGGCCACATGTTTTAGCGAAATGTAAAACGTTTATGACTAAAAACATTAAGGCGGTTACACGCTCCGGCACAGAGGCGTCGACCAAGACTCACTTTAACGAAATCTACATTGATCCACCCGGGGCACGGCTTCTCGCATTCCCAACGGATGGTGGAAATGCACCTAATACAGTTGAACAATTAATCATGGAAAGAGTGTGGAAACAGGAGGTTTGGGCAGAAGACATCAGTAATAAAGCTGATTTATTGGCCGAGCGTGATCGTTTTCAAACTTCTCTTGAGATCCAGTCAGAACGTGAGAAGTTTTTGACGGAAAGGACAACCAAATTTCTGAATACTAATTACTTACAATTTTCGAAAAAGCAAATCATATACCTACGCTTGGACAAACGTACACGAAGGCGTGCCGCTATGAGGCTTGGTATTGATCTAAGCGGTCATTCAAACCTAAAAATGCACCTTGAAGGCCACCTCTATAATACAAATTTTGTTCATGTAACACTTCCAGAATTTGATGGTTTAGACGGGATTGTAGGGGTGCATCGCAATGAAGATGGAAATCAGTGGATATCAACAATAAATAATGGTGATAAGGGTTGGTGGAAGCATGAAACCAAAATTGCGAAACATCGCAAAGATGTTGACGAGCCGATCACTCATTACTTATCGCTTTTCAATGAAATACAGCTAAGTCGCCATGACTTATTAAAGAATGGAGGGAAAAACACATCATCCCACCAAGCTTTAATTAAATTTCCAAAAAATCGCGATGCTTCATGACGCCCCTTTGATAGGTCTAGGGATGAAATTCCATAAAACCCCTGCAAGCATAAGCTCTGCTTTGTTTGGTCAAACAAAAGCGCAATCAAAATGATTTGTTAAACAATTATGCAATGTTCAATAACAGGCCGGATGCATACTTATAGAGCCCGAAGATTACGACGCACATCACAATAATTATGATGAAAAATGTTTGTAGAAAATCATGCACCAAGGCTTTTACTAATTGTTTGGTTCGGACTGAACCAAGGGTCACGTAACTAAAGGCCAAGGACACCGGAAAAGAAAACCAAAAAATTGTTGAAATTATCCAAAACTTGATAAAACCCATATCCTCAAAGGAGTTCTGTTGTTCATTCTTTGAAACATCATTAACCTTCACAAGCCTCTAACTCCATTCACTTCAAACCCATCCACAATTTTATAGTGTAGAATTTTGTAGTTCTCTTTGAAATCTTCGCTCTCGATAGGTTCTTTATCAACATTCCAACTCCGTAAATCCGTTGGAATTGACGTTTCCCACTCATCCCATCGCCCCAGTAATGTTGAGGGATCAAGTGTTATGGAGCCATCACTCTCAGTTTGGGGCAATGCATCAACAGAGAATTCCCCCATCCTCCAGATTGTTTGGTGTCTCTGGCCATTGTATTCGCCAACTTCAATAATACATTTCTTTTTTTTGGGTGAAATAATCATCAACTCTAGGCCTTTCTACAATAACAAAAAATCAAGGAGTTCGATTGTTTGTCCTGACATCAAACACAAATGTTTTGTTGATTTAATTTAGTATTTTTTGTTATTTCAACCATTCTAGGGTATTCACGAGTATGGTCTCAACCCTCTCACCCTTGCCTTGTGGATGTTTCTCCTCATTTAATTCTGTTCTCAAAATATCAATTGTTTCAACAGTGCCTGACGTTAACTGATCTCGAACAAATTTTGGTGTGCCGTGCCTAATTGCATCAATTACAACGCGAGGAGGTTGGTCAATACTCATAGTTTGCTGGCTGGTACCATCTTGTCTAATAAATTGCACTATTGTTCCAATCATATCATTACCTCTCATGCTTTGAGTATTTAGACCCCTCGATAAAACAGCTCAACAAACTCCTGTTGTGGGCATTAGGCTTTTCTAAAAAGGCCATGTAATGTCTTGACCGGCTGGCAAACTTAGAGCCCCATGGTTCCGCCCTCACGGCCATTCCCAAGTCCACTGTGGGCTTCAAGGTCAATCGCTGTCATATCTGAAATGATATTAACTAAAAAACGATCTTCATGCTGTCGCAAAGCTGGACCGGAACTGAGCGGCCCATTTTCCCTTTTGGAAAGTAATAACCCAAAGTGATTCGAAATCTGCAATCAAAGTTTCATTCTTATCAAACCGGTTGATGTTAACCGAAAGGTGAACCTTGACTGCGCTCTCTTTTTGAACGGTAATTGATTTCCAGGCAGTCCGGACCCAGTTCTTACCAGCCCGGCGTTTAAAATCAGATAAATACTGATCTTTCGATACCCAACAATCAAGTTTATTTCCAACCAGCCGGTAATGCGGAAAATGTAGCGTGTCAGCCAGATCACTCTCATTCAACGCATTTAAGGCCTCAAGGTGATGTTTCATAACATTGAGAGCTGACGCTGAAGCGCTATGATTGCGTGTCACTTTGGCCTCCGCATTTCGTTTCTATCACGTTGCTGGTTAAAATCTATATGCATAATGGGTGTATTGTAGCCCAAAATGAGGGGGCAACAAAATACTAGGAGGTAAAATAAGGCGATAACAAAAAATCCTTAAATGGCGAATCTAATTACAAAGGTGTGATAGCGCGTACGTCAATTTACAATAAAAAACCCCTCCAGCAAGTTACGCCAGAGGGGTAAGATGTGTCTGCGTGTTGTTAACGGAGTAGAAAACAACAGCAATTGGGTCAGGTAACAAGCTAAAATCTGGGAGGAAAACAGCTTTATTGAGTTAAGGTATCCCCTCACTTCCATTAACGATAGTGCTATAAACAATCATAAGCGCTGCACTTATTGCATCGCTATCTTATTTCGAGAGTATCAATTTCATGCAGCGATAAAGAGTCAATTGGGATGAACGAGGTATTTAAGCAGCCGTTGTTAGACAAATAGCAAAAAGCCCAAAAACAATCATAGGAGCCTCATATTGGATGAAGTGGGTACACTGAGGTTGTTGGCAACCCCATGAAATTTCAACGACGCGGTCAAATCTCCGTCCTTGATCATTTCTGCAATCAACGCATTAATGAAATCCATGGCTGGCATACCCGTATCATTTGACCCCGAATTACCCAACCGATGTTTAGCAATCCCAACGGCCTGCTGAATCCCAGTAAATGATGGCTCAACAATCTCGTAGCCATCATAGCTAGATAATTCATCCAGCAATTTTGGTTTAAGACTGGCAAGCACATCCGTTTTACCCTGTCGAAACATTTCATGCGAGATTTCAATCGACTCACACCTGACAATTGTAGCATTTCGCAATGTCTTACTTAACCACAAGTCATATGCACTACTCCGGTATGCGGCGATTGTCACACCTGCCATATCAATAGATTCGTTGTCAGTGAATGGCGCGTCCCGCCTGATCAAAAAATTAGCGTCAATCTGTACATATGGATCACTGAATTTTATCGTCTGAGCGCGAGCTTGCTCAATGGCAATATTGCCAATATCCCAGACATCGTTATCAACAGTATCGGCCAATTGTCCTGGACCTTCAAACAGCACAAATTCACAAGGTACATCCAGTGCGGCAGCAATACGTCTTGCAATGTCAGGTGACACCCCATCTGGCGTGCCATCAACACGGGTTCCAGACACAAGTAGAAAGTTTGCCAAATTGATCGCCGCCCGCAAAACTCCTTTTGGGGCTATTGTATCGATAACTGATTGGTCGACGGTCACTCTTGTCTCTTACATGTTAAAGATCGGATGCTGGAACATGGCAGCAGATAATATGGCCATTGGCAAGTTCGCGAACTGGCGGTGTTTCCTTATCACATATTTCACCCAGCTTACGTGGGCACCGTCGCTGGAAACAGCACCCTTGTGCAGGTGGCGACAGCTCAACAACATCATCCGCACTCAATATTGGCGCGATATCTGGATCGGGTTCCAACACAGCACCCAGCAAAACATCAGTGTATGGATGGAAAGGTGCCTCATATACCGCATTAACGGGTCCAATTTCGCACAACCGACCTTGATACAAAACGGCAACTCTATCCGAAATGGCTTTAACAACTGCCAAATCGTGGGAAACAAAAATATAGGTTGTACCTTGCTGGTTTTTTAGTTCATCAAGCAGGTCTAGCACTGCGGCCTGAACAGATACATCAAGTGCCGATGTTACCTCATCACACAACACAATTTCTGGTTTAGCGGCAAAAGCACGGGCAATGGCTACACGCTGTTTTTCACCGCCTGATAATTGGCTTGGAAGCCGATCTAGATAATGCGCGCCAAGACGAACACGCTCAAGCAACTCGGCACTGGCATCATGCAGCGTATTCCCCGAGAGGCCATAATAGAGCCGCAATGGCTGAGCCAGAATTTGTGCTACAGTATGGCGCGGATTCAAACTGTCATCAGGGTTCTGAAAAATTAACTGGATCTGCCGCAGTGTTGGCGCTGACCGGTCCTCAACACGCGGCGTCAAAACAATATCATCATGAAGAGTTAAAATACCCTCTTTCGGCGAGATCAACCCAGCAATCGATTTTAGAATAGTAGATTTTCCACTCCCACTTTCACCAACAAGCCCCAATGTTTCACCTTTTTGGATCCTGATGTTTATCGCATCAACCGTTGCAGGCGGTGGTCGTGCGCCCGCCGTTAAAAGTGATGACAACAAATCCTTTTTTACATAGCTAATTGCCAGATCTTCCAGCCCAAGTGCGGTGCCGCCAACGTCTCGCGTTTTATTGCTCACCTGGCCAGACTTACGGGTGAAAACTGGCATATCGGCAATCAATTCACTTTTGAAACAGCGAACATTTTCGCCACTGGCAATAGGGTACAGTTCGGGTGATGTTGTCCGACATTTTTCATCTG
>CACEJY010000038.1 GCA_902559985.1 uncultured SAR116 cluster alpha proteobacterium
CGGCAATTGAGGCACGTTTACGCCGTGAATTGCATGATTTGGCAAGCCAAAGTAAGGATGAGCTTGCCAAGCAGGGTATAGACACCCAACGCATTGAAACGCACCATTATGTGCATCTTCGCTATGAGGGGTCAGACACGGCCTTTGCCGTTGCCTTTGGATCGCTTCGAGATATGACCACAAATTTTGAAGCGGCTTATCAATCCCGCTTCGGTTTTCTTATGCCGGACAAGGGGCTTGTTGCAGCAATGATTTCGGTAGAGTCGATTGGCCGCAATTTTGATGTTGAAAGCAAGGTTACCGTATCATCTAACTCGCCACTGAAAAAACTGGATACTGCAAGATGCTATATGAATGACGGGTTTGTTGATACGCCCATTTATGGGCGCGATCAGATTGCAGCTGGTCAGCTTATTATGGGGCCAGCTCTGATTGTTGAGCCTACCGGTACTAATGTGATTGAACCGGGTTGGCAGGCGGAAATAACTGGAATTGGCAATCTGGTTGTGCAGCGTGTCGAAGCGCTAGCCCCATGCGTGGCCATCGGCACAAATTGTGATCCGGTCATGCTTGAAGTGTTTAATAACTTGTTCATGTCTATCGCTGAGCAGATGGGATACACTCTGCAAAATACGGCGCTATCGGTAAATGTGAAAGAGCGGCTGGATTTTTCCTGCGCTGTTTTTGATCCAAGTGGTGCATTAATTGCTAACGCGCCGCATATGCCAGTCCATCTTGGGTCAATGGGAGAGTCTGTTCGGGCAGTTATCCGCAGTAATCCTAACAATATTAATGCCGGTGATGCCTTCGTTTTAAACAACCCTTACAATGGTGGCACGCATCTTCCTGATATTACTGTTATAACGCCAGTTTTTGACCATGATAATCAAGGCATATTGTTCTTTGTCGCATCGCGTGGGCACCACCCTGATGTTGGTGGGCGCACGCCAGGTTCAGCGCCTCCAGACTCTCAACATATTGAAGAAGAGGGCGTATTAATTGATAATTTTAAGCTCGTTGATGCTGGTACGTATCGCGAGCGAGAGATGCGTGAAATTCTAGACTCTGCAAAGTATCCCGCTCGGAATACGGACCAGAATCTCGCCGATCTTCGGGCCCAACTTGCTGCAAATGAAAAGGGTGTTCGTGAATTGCATAAAATGGTTAGCCATTATGGCTTAGCAACGGTGATCGCTTATATGGGCCATGTACAGGATAATGCTGAGGAGTCGGTTCGCCGCGTCATTGATAGGCTAAAAGATGGCAGCTTTACTTATTTGATGGATAATGGGCAACAGGTTGAAGTGACCATTTCAATTGATAAATCTAACCGGTCTGCAGTGATTGATTTTACAGGGACAAGCAAACAGGGGAACAATAATTTTAATGCGCCCGCCGCTGTTTGCCGAGCCGCAGTTCTTTACGTTTTCAGAACGTTGGTTGATGATGATATCCCCATGAATGAAGGGTGTTTGAAGCCGATTGATATTATTCTTCCTGATGGCTGCATGTTAAAAGCGCGATATCCGTCAGCGGTTATTGCCGGTAATGTTGAGACATCGCAAATTGTTACCGACACATTATTTGGTGCGCTCGGCATCATGGCGGCAGCACAGGGCACGATGAACAATTTCTTTTATGGAAATGCCAAACATCAATACTACGAAACCCTGTGTGGTGGGTCAGGTGCTGGGCCAAATTTTCACGGTACTGACGCGGTTCACACCCACATGACCAACAGCCGATTAACCGATCCAGAAGTGTTAGAGTGGCGCTATCCTGTATTACTAGAAAGTTTTGAAATCCGAAATGGGTCGGGTGGAGCTGGCCGGCGTAATGGAGGTAACGGCGTACGCCGCCGATTGCGTTTTCTTGAAGATATGGAAGCGGTAATTCTTGCGAACCGCCGGATTGTTCCACCCTATGGTATGAATGGCGGTGATAGTGGTTCGGCGGGTCGTAACTGGGTTGAACGAGTCGATGGCACCACTGAGTTCCTTACCGCAACAGATATTCGTAATATGAAGGCTGGTGATGTGTTTGTGATTGAAACGCCGGGTGGCGGTGGCTTTGGTAAATCCGATGAAGCAGCAGAATAAGGAGTGATTATGGGAGTAGATAAAGTAAATGAAGGTGAAGATACCCGGATTGATTTGACTCCCGGTTCAACTTTATCCGGTGTAAAGCGGATTGTATCATCGTCGCACCTTGTATCTGAAAAGGCTGCCGAGTTAAGTGAGGTTGAATATGGGTTGATCGTGGGCTGGAACGCTTTTGGTAAATGGATGGTAAAAGCCATGGCAACCGCGGTTGCTGAGGCAGGCTTGATGGTCACTGGTGGAACCGACCTTGCGGTTCTTGATATTTTATGCCTGCATTCAGTAAATCATCGCGAACGTCCCAAAAAGCTTGCTGACATTTGCTTTAAACTCAATGTAGAAGATAGTCATACTGTCAATTATGCGTTAAAAAAATTAATTAAAATGAAGCTTGTTAGCAGTGAAAAACATGGCAAGGAAGTCCTTTATGCGACCACCGTTTCCGGAGTGAATTTATGCCTAAAATACCGAGCTGTTCGTGAGTCATGCCTTGTTGACGGTTTTGCCGATTTTGATGGCGGAAAAGGAGGAGAGCTTGGTGAAGTTGCTCGTCAATTGAGACTTTTATCGGGGCTCTACGATCAGGCCGCTCGGAGCGCGACAAATCTATAATTTAATTATTCCTGATTAATCTGGCCATATTTAAGGGTTGGGTGCTTGCCAGTAATCGGGCAAATGGTTACACCATTGCAATGCCTGAGATTAGATTTAAGAAATATATTTGTGAAAAAGTGGAATGGTCATGTCTAATGCAAAACCCAGTCTGAAAATTGCCATTGCTGGACTTGGTGTCGTCGGCTCAGAGGTTGCTCGCCAGTTGATCAACCGCAGTGATGAGTTGGCTTTGGCTGCCGGTAAAATGATTCAGGTTGTTGCGGTGAGTGCGCGTGACCGGTCGGTGAATCGCGGTGTCAACCTTGATGGAATTGATTGGTATGATGAAACGCACAAAATGGCTGAACGTGACGATATTGATATCATAGTTGAAATGATTGGTGGCAGCGAGGGGGTTGCAGTGGATCTCGCGCGCGCAGCATTAAGGTCTGGCAAGCATGTGATAACAGCTAATAAAGCCATGATAGCTCATCACGGTGCCGAACTGGCTCAACTTGCGGAAGCCAATGACGCGCACCTCCTGTTTGAGTCGGCGGTTGCTGGCGGTATTCCAGCGGTTAAAACGCTTCGCGAAGGACTTGCCGGTAACAAGATCACGCGTGTTGCCGGTATCTTAAACGGTACTTGTAATTATATTCTATCGACGATGGAAACGACTGGGCGTGGTTTTGAAGAGGTGCTAGCCGATGCCCAGCGCTTTGGTTACGCTGAGGCTGAGCCCAGTTTTGACATTGATGGCATTGATGCTGCCCACAAGCTGACCATCCTTGCAGCGATCGCCTTTGGCCAGAAGCCTGATTTTAGCGCGGTTTCGATACAAGGCATACGTGACGTGTCATCGGTGGATTTTACATATGCTAACCAGCTTGGATTCCGCATTAAACTTGTTGGTGTTGCCGAGCCCGGATTGATGCCGCGCATGGAAACATGTTTACTCCCCCTCGACAGCCAACTCGCTAAGGTTAACGGAGTTCTTAATGCTGTGGAGTTTCACGGGGAGCCGGTTGGCAGTGTTCTCGCCGTTGGGCCGGGCGCAGGCGGTTGTGCAACTTCATCAGCTGTTTTGTCTGATCTTATTGATATTGCAGCTGGGCGCGGCGGTCTACCTTTTGGTCGATCAATTAACACCTTGGCTGATGCGACTGCCGTCGAAAATTGCGCTGGGCCGGATAAGCCTTTTTATGTGCGCCTGATGGTTGTAGATCAGCCCGGTGTGCTTGCCACGCTCACCGGAATTTTGCAAAAACATTCTATTTCAATTGAAGGTCTGTTGCAGCAGGGGCGCGCGCCCGGAAACGCGGTGGCTTTGGTAATGACAACGCACGAAACTTCTGTTGTCAAATTGGGCATTGCGTTAGATGAAATGGAAAAACTACCAATTGTTAAAGCAAAGCCGGTAGCCATGCCTATCATGCTGGCAGATAAAGAGATGTAATGGTTGGGGACGCTTTTCTTGGCATCACTCACTCGACGAGTGGGGCGCGCTGGATTGATGCGCCAACAAATCTGTCAGGTGGTGACCAGGACAGGCTTGCTGGTGCTTTAATAGATGTTTTTGAGGATCTACCGTTGCCATTAGCTCGTATTATGGCCGGTATGGGGCTTAATGCTGAAACCGCCTCCAACTATATTGAACCAAAAATTCGAGATTTTATGCCAAACCCTTCGCGGTTTCAGGATATGGACAAGGCTGCAAATCGGCTTGCAGATGCGGTGATAGCAAAAACGCCGATTGGTATTTTTGGGGATTATGACGTTGATGGTGCGGCGGCTGCGGCATTGCTGATTTCAGTTATGCGCGAGCTTGGTGTGGGATGTGATGTTCATATTCCGGATCGGTTTACTGAGGGTTATGGACCGAACACAGCGGCTCTACTTGCCTTAAAAGAAAAAGGCGCTCAGCTTCTTGTTACGGTTGATTGCGGAATTACCGCTCACACGCCGCTGGCGGCGGTCGCTGATACGGGTATTGATGTCATTGTGATTGATCATCACATTGCCGGGCCAGAATTACCGCGCGCGCATTCGGTTGTGAACCCAAATCGGCTGGATGAAGATGGTCAATATGGCTATCTTTGCGCGGCTGGTGTTGTGTTTGTTACGCTTGTTGGCATGCTTCGTTGCTTGCGGAGTCGTGGCTATTTTACTGATGAAATGACGCAGCCTAATTTGCTCGAATTTATTGACATTGTTGCGTTGGCTACCGTTTGTGATGTTGTGCCGCTGCGAGGGCTAAACCGAGCGTTCGTGCGTCAAGGGCTAAAAGTAATGGCCGAACGGCGGCATGCTGGTCTAGCTAAACTTGCCGATGTTGCGGGCATGAATTCAGCTCCAAATGTATACGCTTTTGGCTTCCTATTGGGGCCTCGAATCAACGCAGCAGGGCGAATGGGCGGGTCAGGGCTAGGGGTAAAGTTGCTGGCATGCTGCGATACAGACGAGGCGGTTGGCCTTGCGTTACGGCTTGATGAAATGAACCAGCAACGCAGACAGATTGAAGAAGGTATCAAAATAGCTGCGATTGACCGTGCTGCAGACTGCGATGACCCAGTTCTGATTTTGCATGATAAGGACTGGCACGAGGGTGTGATTGGTATTGTCGCTGGTCGTGTACGGGAACGGTTTGGAAAACCAGCATTGATCATTTCTATGAATGAAGATGGAATTGGAAAGGGATCAGGGCGATCTATTGCAGGATTTCGGCTTGGCAGCGCAATAATTGCCGCGCAACAGGCCGGTATCTTGGATGGCGGTGGCGGTCACGATATGGCAGCTGGCTTCACCGTGAAAGCCGAAAAAATTGCTGATTTACAGGCTTTTTTGAATGATCGGCTGATGAATGACCTTGATGGAAAAATCCCGCAAATCACTCATAAAGCAAGTGGGCTGTTAAGTGTTGCGGGTTGCAAGCCTGACCTTGCTGACTGGTTGGACCGCCTTGGCCCATTTGGCAGTGGCAATCCTGAACCACGGTTTGTTATACCTGACTGCCGTATCAAGTCTATGAAATTTGTTGGTGAGGGAGGAGCACACCTCTCTTGTCGAATTGATGATGGCAGCGGCACAATAAATGCGGTTGCCTTTCAGGCTGGTGGAAGTCCTCTTGGTAGGGCAGTATCAGATGCCTGTAATGGACAATATCTGCATTTTCTCGGGCGAATACGGCGTGATCTTTTTCGAGGTGGGAATGCAATGCAATTTGAGATCGATGATGTTGCTATTCCGCCGTTAGCTTTTGCCCGCTGACACAGATGCTTTTTAAATATTTGTGTAGCTTTAGGAAAACCCCAGAGAGTTAATAAAAGCGGCTTGATTTGGACGACGCTTTTGACTAAACAATCGTTGTAGGTTGCATTTAGTTGATGTCCCGTTCGTCTAGAGGCCTAGGACACTGCCCTTTCACGGCGGCAACAGGGGTTCGAATCCCCTACGGGATGCCAGCCTACAACTAAAGTATAGCTTCAAAAACAAGCCCTCGGTCTTTATAGGCCGGGGGCTGTTTTTTTGTTTTTGGTCACGATTTGGTCCAGTTTTTTTTGCAGTTATTGACAGTTTTTGCCTGTTTACGGCGTTGAGATCGACCCTAAATTGGGCTTAAATATTCTAATGAAAACGCTTGCTGATTATCCCGAAGTAGCCAAACAATTACACCCATACAATTCTCATGACAAGGCTACCCGTTGTAGGTTGAAGAGCAGGGGCTGCCGCGTAGCGCTGGGCTTTTGTCTGGCTCTTTGAAACTTTTCCTGACCGCCACTCTAAGCACCTTAGTGAAAGGCAATCATACAGATACCCCCAGAGATATTGATCGCTATAATTCCAGCAATCATTTGACCAATTTGGTAAAATACAGCAGTTTTAAATGTGTTGTTATAAAGATAGTTGATAAATTAACGGCATGAAACTGATGCAAAAAAGTATGCACAGCGCTGAAAATCCAGACGTGGTCCCATTGCGTGAATTGTTTATATATGTGGCCTGAATAGGGAGACACTATGAGCGGGATAAAAAACCAACTTGAATTGATTAACCTTGAGAAGCGTTATGGCGACACGATTGCCGTGAGCGGGATTGATCTGTCTCTGCCAGACAATACCTATTGTTGTCTTTTGGGGCCCTCAGGATGTGGTAAGACGTCTCTACTGCGCATGATAGCTGGACATGAGGAAATTACTAGCGGCGACGTTATATTGAATAATCAAAATATATCGGATAAGTCGCCAGCTGAGCGCAGTACATCAATGATGTTCCAGAACTATGCGCTGTTTCCGCACTTGAAGGTAATTGACAATGTAGCTTTCGCACTAAAAATTGCGGGGGTTAATAAGACTGTTCGTCATGCTAGAGCGATGGAGCTTCTAGAAAGTGTTCAGTTGCACACCATGTCAGAAAGATATCCAAGTCAGTTATCGGGTGGTCAGCAACAAAGGGTTGCTCTTGCGCGAGCATTAATCACCAAGCCTAAACTTCTCCTTCTTGATGAGCCATTGTCGGCACTTGACCCCTTTTTACGTATTGAAATGCGCTCAGAATTAAAGGTTTTGCAGCGCAAGTTAGGCATCACTTTTGTGCACGTAACGCATAGCCAAGAAGAGGCAATGGCATTGGCTGACATTATTCTTGTAATGAATGACGGGAAGGTTGAACAACAGGGATCACCCATGACATTGTTCAACAAACCCCGCAATGCGTTCGTTGCCCGATTTATTGGGGGACATAATGTTATTGAAGGGCAGGGTTTACCAATATCAATCAGGGAAGACAGGATAAAGCTAACTCTTGGCGGTACCGACGAGGTTACTGGTGTAGAATTTTTAGGCTCAGTGGTGCGTTTGAAGGTCAATTCAGGCCTTGGCCCACTTACCGTTGTTCAGTCAGACATGGAATTTACACAGGCGCGGCTTGATCTTGGAGATCAGGTAAAAGCCAGCTGGTCAAAAAAGGACCAGTTACAACTCGAAGCATAAGAAAGGAATAAAGATATGACTAAACTAATAGACCGCCGGTCACTGCTGAAAACAGCTGGTGCTTCAGCCGCACTTGCTGGATTTGGTCTCAGTGCACCAGCAGTACATTCCGCCAATGAAAAAGTTGTCCGTTATCTCGGGACTGCAACAACTATGGGAAGTGAGATTGACAAAAAGCTGTTTGAGGATACGGGCATCAAGGTCAAATACATTCCAGTCACGACTGATGAAGTGACCAAGCGGGTTTTGACGCAACCAAACAGCTTTGACATTGTTGACACAGAATATTTTAGCCTCCCAAAGCTGGTGCCATCCGGCAATATTCTTGGCATGGACTCAAAGCGAATAAAGGAATTTGATAACATCAGTACTACCCATACGCTTGGTGAAATTGGTGGTAAAAAAATTGGTGATCAGGGTACGGCGCCAAAAAAGGTTTTTTATCTAAAGGACGAAAAATCAAGTGAATTCTCACCTGAGCCAACTCGCTGGGCAACACTGATCCCGACTGTGTTTAACGCCGATACACTTGGTATCCGCCCTGATCTTATCAAACGGCCAATCAGCACCTGGGCCGAGCTTCTAAACCCAGAATTTAGAGGTAAGGCGTCAATTTTGAATATTCCGTCGATTGGCATTATGGATGCTGCGATGGTTGTTGAGTCGATGGGTGAATATCAATATCCGGACAAGGGCAACATGACCCGTGACGAAATTGATTTGACCATAAAGATCCTAATCGAAGCCAAAAAAGCGGGCCAATTCCGCGCTCTTTGGTCCGATTTCAATGAAAGTGTAAACCTAATGGCATCAGGCGAGGTGGTAATCCAATCAATGTGGTCACCTGCAATCACAGCAGTAAGGACGCAGGGCATCCCATGTATATATCAGCCGCTAAAAGAAGGTTACCGAGCCTGGGCCGTTGGCTTTGCGTTATCTGCCGCAACTAAAGGGTATCAGGCTGATGTCTGCTATGAATTTATCAACTGGTATCTATCAGGGTTTGTTGGTGGATATCTCAACCGCCAGGGTTATTACTCAGCAGTCCCATCGACAGCGAAGCAGTACATGGAGCCATACGAGTGGGATTACTGGATGCTTGGCAAAAAAGCAACGAAAGACATCAAGGCCCCAGATGGCAAAAAGCTTGCGGGTGCTGGCGAGGTTAGAGACGGCGGTTCATTTGTTGAACGGATGGGAGGCGTTGCTTGTTGGAATGCAACCATGGATGAGAATAGATATATGGTTCGCAAATGGAATGAATTTGTCGCGGCGTAATAGATTTTAATATAATCTGCAGCAACGTTGAAAGTTGCTGCAGATTCTTTTGGGGGAATTATGATCGATGTAAAAAAGCACAGCGCAGCACTGCTGTCGCTTCCTTTTGCACTGGTAATTTTTGGTTTCTTTGTCGTTCCACTTTGCCTTGTCATTATGGTCAGCTTTTGGGACTACAACTCTTATTCAATTATTCCAGATTTTATTTTCACGAATTACCACGACATTTTCTACGGATGCGTGAAGAGTCTGCCGGATTTATGCACATCTTTTGCAACTTATCTTTCAAGCTTAAAATTTGTTTTTATTACTTGGGTTATAACCCTAATAATTGGGTTTCTCGTCGCTCTATTTCTGTGTTTTTGTGTTCATAGCTTACAGATGCAGATCGTCTTATTTTTACTTTGCACAATCCCTTTTTGGACTTCAAATGTGATCCGTATGATTTCTTGGATACCGTTGCTGGGGCGCAATGGTTTGGTTAATTCTACAATGCAGAATATTGGGCTGACCGATTCCCCGGTTGAGTGGCTTCTGTATTCAGAGTTCTCCGTTATTTTAGCGTTTGTACACCTTTATGCACTGTTCATGGTGGTGCCCATATTCAACTCGATGTTGCGGATTGATCGCTCGCTTATTGAGGCCGCGCATGATGCTGGCGCAAGCAGTTTACAAACCTTAACTAGTATCATCATTCCGCTAAGCCGACCCGGAATTATTATTGGATCAATTTTTGTCATTACTATTGTTATGGGTGATTTCATAACAATTGGTGTCATGGGTGGACAGCAAATTCCATCAGTCGGCAAAATCATAAACGTTGAAATGACCTATTTACAATTTCCAGCGGCAGCAGCGAACGCAGTGATTCTAATTATTACAACATTGATGATTATTTTTGCGATGACAAAACTCGTTGACATTAGAAAAGAGCTTTAGTTGTTTGGTCGTGGTTTTACATTATCTCTAAGCGTCTTTTTCACGCTCTTTATTGTGTTCCTTTACGGGCCAACTGTGTCGATTTTGGTATTGTCATTTCAGGGGCCAAATGGTGGCCTTACGTTTCCAATGCGAGGGTTCTCAACTTTTTGGTTCGAATCGCTCTTTGATGGTGTTGGAGTCATTGATATTTGGGGAGCATTTGGCAGGTCAATCCGTCTTGGGCTTGTTGTTATGGTACTTACAGTGATTTTAAGCCTGATGGCAGGGCTGGCTTTTCGCAAACGCTTCCTGATCTCAAGCTTCTTATTCTACGCTACCATTTCATCTCTGATTGTACCATCAATTGTCATTAGTTTGGGGGTGGCGCTCGAATTTCGTATCATTGATGATGCAATTAAAGTATTTGGCGACAACATGGGTATTCAATGGGTGGTGGATGATTTCCGAACTACAATGGGTTTGTTTAGCTCGGGTCTCGGCGCACAGCTAACTTGGACATTACCTTTTGGACTTCTCATAATGTTTGCTGTTTTCAATCGATTTGACCCGTCATACGAAGAAGCAGCGCGCGATCTTGGTGCAGGGCCTTGGCAAACTTTTCGTGAAGCCGTATTGCCAATCATTGCGCCATCTTTGATTGGCGTTGCGCTCTTTGGTTTCACGCTAAGCTACGACGAGCTAGCACGCTCCTCACAAGCAATTGGTGGGTTGAACACTCTGCCGCTCGAGCTGCGTGGGCTTACCACCACAGTAACTGATCCGACGATTTACGCGCTTGGGACATTAACGACGGCAGTTAGTTTTTTAGCGATAAGCATATTCCTAATCCTGTTCGCCCTGTTACGCCGACGAACTAACAAGCCTTCTAGTTCGAAAAGGTCGACATTATGACCCGCATTGCTTTTATCAACCCAAACTCGACAACGGCAATGACTGAGAGTTGTTCTAAATCATTTGCAACCCGGCTTTCTGAGGATTTTAGCGTTGAGGCGATTACAAACTTTCAGGCACCAACCGCAATTCAAGGCCCTGAGGACGGTGAGCTTGCCGTACCAGGGGTGCTAGAAATAATTTCTGGTAGTGATTTTGATGCCTATGTGATTGCGTGTTTTGATGATACTGGATTAGCTGAGGCGCGAGCTGTAACCTCAAAACCCGTTATTGGTATTGGGCAAGCATCGTTTCATTTGGCGGCATTATCAGCGGGACGGTTTTCAGTGCTAACCACGCTGGCTGTCTCAGTTCCAGTAATTAGAGACAATATCGAGGCGCAGGGATTTGGCCGGATTTGTGACGGTGTTTATGCGAGTGGTGTTCCGGTCCTTGAGCTTGAAAATATGCCCGACAAATCATGCAAAACTGTTTCAGCACATCTTCAAAAAATAGCCAATCAAAGTCCAAGTAATGCTGTTATTCTTGGCTGCGCCGGTATGACCAATATTTGGAGCAAGTTACAGCCAGAGCATCAAATTACCTTAATCGACCCAGTAGCAGCTGCAGCAAGACTGGTTCCAGTGCTTACCTGAATTCTTGCCATAGTAATCTGATTTCGGATATTATTAACCAACTGGATATCTGCCACAAAACGAAAAAAAGCGCTTGGGGTGTGATGCCTTGGCGTTTTAAATATATATCGTAAACTATTATATTAAATATAAATTATATGGCATAAATCTGGTCACGTTTGGTCACGGTTTGTGGCTACCAATAGCTACCAACATGCACCAGAATATCCCACAAAAGCGTAATATTTACCCCAAAATACCTATTAAAACCGCCCTTTCACGGCGGCAACAGGGGTTCGAATCCCCTACGGGATGCCAGCCTACAACTTAAATTAAATCAATAGTTTATCAGCCCTCGGCCTTAACTGGCCGGGGGCTTTTTTTGCATTTGGATGCAATTTTGGATACGGTTTTGTTGCACTGGTTGACATTTGGAGTTGTCAAAGCCGATCTTCAATTAAAGTCAATCGACAATCTCTGAGGCAACTGTCGTCAGAACTCCACTACTAAATAAGTTACCTGCTTGATACTTTTCATCAACGGAAAAAATTGAAATTACGGTGTTTTTCTTGACGCTGAGAACATTGAATAGCCCACCATGTCCAGTCATAGTGATTGCGCTCTCACCATCAACATCATAAACCCAAAATTGAAAACCATATTTCACATTTTCACGAGTTGTGGGTACAGAAGTGTTAATGCCCTCTTTAAAAAATTTGCCCATACAACTCTCAGCCTTAACCTCATTTATTATAAACTGGCCAAATAAATTCCAGTCGGGAGCTGTCATTACCAATCTGGCTAGAGAAACCGTCCGTCCCTTTTTATCTGCTGCCCAATGTATTTTTCCATTAGGTCCAAATTGTTTTACGATGTTTTCGTAAAAAATTTGTGCAACTGATTTACCTGTAAGTTCAAAAATGAGCACTGAAAGTGCAAGAGAGTCTGCGGCATGATAATTATGCTGTTCGCCTTGCTTCCTTGCTGTACCCTTAAAATGGCGTACAGCCGCCAAAACATCTGCTCTCCCAGCAAATCTCTTCATTCCCATAGCCATTTGATTGGCAAGTTTTACGTCTTTTCGGTTTGGCGGGGTAACACCACTGTTCATCTGCAAGACATTACGAATTGATATTTTACTGTACGGCGTGTCTCGTAATCCAATTGCATATAGACCAATCTCATCATTAAGCGATTTAATTGACCCGTCACATACAAGACTGCCAACCGCAGCACCCAGTGCTGTTTTTGACATAGACATACCGTGCAGAGGCGTTTGAGAAGTGATC
This sequence comes from uncultured SAR116 cluster alpha proteobacterium, assembly GCA_902559985.1. Lineage (GTDB taxonomy): Bacteria > Pseudomonadota > Alphaproteobacteria > Puniceispirillales > Puniceispirillaceae > UBA3439. The sequence goes on from CACEJY010000038.1 coordinate 12,696, forward strand.
TTCTTATTGTCGTCAAACCGTGCATAGACAATTTTGTTATTTTTCCGAACGATTGCGGCAAGGTTGTATTTATCGTCGAAGAATTTATCGAAATTCTGTTCTCTAATTTGTTTTACTTTGCTCGGCAGTTCTTCACCGAAACTCTCGATATTGACCTCAAACGGGCCCATTGTTCCTGTTTTATGCGCTGTGAAATATGGCTTTATTTGTCGTTTCCACATCCTCTCGGGTCCATGGTCCGCATATGACTCAGTTGAGATAGAAATTCCTGAGAGGAATACAGTGGCAGCCACCACAAAGAACAAGAGATGTAAAAATTTCATTATCAGAGTTTTCCTTTGAAAAGCATTTGGCAGTTTAACTGACTATCGATAGGGCAGAGCAACTAGATGTTACATAAGAACAATGACCGCATAAACGTGGTCCGTTTTTTGGGCAGAAATTGAATACCATAATTTGTTATCTCAGACAAAAAGCATTGATTTTTGAATAGTAAATTTGTGTTACCGCTGTTGCAGGGCGGTAACCTTTGGTGGGTTTAAGGACAATAAGAAGATGAAGAGGTAATACGCATAATTGGATACAAATTGGATACGCTTTTATCCAAGTAAGGAGCGTATTGGACAAGTAAGAACTGGCTTGAAACCACAAAAAACTGCCCAAACACACTTAAATATCGCCTTTTCACGGCGGCAACAGGGGCTCAAATCCTCTGCGGGATGCCGCCTACAACCGAATTATGACCTCAAAAACAAGCCCTCGGCCTTAACGGGCTGGGGGCTGTTTTGTTGTTTTTCGTGGTTTTTGATTATTGAATTAGATTTGTATTAGATCGCCAATAATAAAATGCATTTTAATTTCCACCTGGAACTTTATTTCAAGTTGTGTTGATCCATTATCCCGTCCAAATTTACCTCTCTGAGCTTTATGAAATCTGTTTTGCCACTTTTAACTGCGAATGCTCTTCCGGTGGATTTTTCAACCATTACGCCATAATCAAACTTTTTGCATGTGGCGTTAGTCGATCCCCAAAATTTGATCGAGGCATTTTCAAAATATATTGGTCCTCCAAATTGCCCCTCGCATAGATTGCTGGAAGTGCCAATCGTAATTTTGTCTCCGCAAACAGTTTTACCCTCAACGTTGGTATGATCAACAGTCCCATCCCGTAATTTTTTACTCTTAAAACGGCCTATATTCTCACAGCGCTTATTTTTAACTGAACCAAGTACAAGGCCTGCTTCGCCTTCAAATTTTCCAACATAAAAATTATCATCAACTAGAAGATGGTCTTTGCCCTCTAATTTGTAACCATCTGCAGAAAAAGTCCCGGTGAAAATACCGCCATCATACAAAAACTTGCCTTCCTCTAGAATTCCCACAGATCCTTTTTCATTTTCAGTGAACCTTCCCACGAGAGTTTGCTTATCAGCAAAACGCTCCACAAAACCCCGCTCAAGAGAACCAACATTTGGCGCGTCTTTTTCGTAAATTGTTCCCTCAAAGTGTTGATTTTTTGATCTGAATTTTATTCGTTTTGCTATACCACTATCAAACTCAATGGAGCGTTGCCAGCCCTCCTTAGCTTTGTATAACCAAGCACCATCAAATTCGCCATCCACATAGTTTCCTGCCATTTCCAGTTCTCGGCCATCAGACAGCGTTCGAACACGATAAAATTCACCCATTTTTTTGCCATTAACATACGGACCGATTTTAATTTCTTGGTACTTTACTTTTGATCCTTCCGGTTCGCTATTTTCAGTCTTGCCAACGCAATTATTCCACACGTTTTGTTTGCCAAAACACATTCTCTTCATCTCGAGAATTGCTTGCGACAAATCCGGCTTCGATGCCTCAGCAAAGCTGAGCACTGACTCGCGTACAGCCTTCGGGTCGCCCTTAACTTCTCTGAAACCGAAATCCATTTCCTTACTTTCCTCTGGGGTCACTAGATCAACATCGCGACCCTTGAAGAAAGTGTCGACGTCCTCTGCAGATTGAACAATTGGATAGAGAGACACATTTCCATTCTCATCCAGCAAAGCATACATAAATGTGTATTTTGGCCGATCCTTAGGGTCGTTCTCTGTTTTGTTCTCAATGCCAAGGGTACCTGAAATTTGTGCGATATATATGTTCTTGAGGTTTTTGTGATCTAGTTCTTTGAATTTGATTTCACTGTTGTCTAGCTTGTATGAGTATGATTTTGACAGGAACCCCCCCTCTTTGACTAAGCTCACAGCATTCACTTGCGGTTTTTCTATTTTGGTAGACAGCTTTGCGTAATCGGGTCCCTTAGAAAGTCCATCGAGATTTTTTGTCGGGTCGAAGGAATTAATTAGATACTCTCCTTCGAATATTGATACTTCGGATCCTTTTTCCACGATGTCGACATCAGACATTAAAAAACATCCGTTCAAGAAAAATACCGCAGACGCAAGTACGAAGGTTGCTAACTTATTTTTTTTGTGTTGGGGAGGAATCATGGCGCCAAATTATCCTTTTTTATCCAACTTTCAATTCTGTCAGCCAACTCAGTTGAGTCTTGAAAAGCCTTTTCAGCTTCCTGTACTGTCTTTTCTACATTTAATTTCATCGTATAAGCTTTGACAAAATTTGTGATACTACGATCTACT
>CACEJY010000039.1 GCA_902559985.1 uncultured SAR116 cluster alpha proteobacterium
TGTAGTTTACTCCCCATTTACTCCCCATTTACTCCCCAATTATGCTTTCTCCTTCTCGTTGCCACCAATAAAGGATACTGCCGCAAAATTATTAAAATAAATTCATTTGCTTTTTGTCATTCACGGTCAGGGAAAGGCTCTGCATGGAGTCAAATCAGGAGAAGAAATAGCAATAGCTGTATTCAAAAATGATGAGAACTACTTGATTGCTGTCCCTTTTCGGGAGCGAGACAGCACCTTTGAACAGGCGAGGTTTTATTCAGAAAATAACCCTAACTTCGACACATAGCGGTCATATTTAAGGGTTACGACATAATTGCACACAAGTTGTGTTTCCTCCCTAAACTCGGCCAGCCTTTGCGCTGGCCTTACTTTGTGGCAAGCTACTGAGCATGATCGAGAGGAGTTTTGATCCATATCAAGCCCAGCGAGTGAGGTGTTAATGCATAAAATACAATCCCAATGCTTGATCCTAATTGTGTGCTTTTTGTCTGCTTGCGCCAGCAAAGAAGAACTTACCAAAAGACAGGCTAATCTTGAAGCGATGTCTGATTGGGAGCTTTGCCAAGAGGTTGCCATTACAGTTTGGCCTCCTCATTTTGATGAGAGAAGATCGCTCTTTCGAGAAATTGGAGAAAGTAGGTATATCGAAGAACTCAAAAAGCGAGACGTAAAGCCAATTTTATGTTCGTTCGCCTCTAAAGCATGCGTCAGTTACGGCATGACTTTTGGAACAGAAGAACACCTAAAATGTAGCATTGACGAAGGACGGGCCAGTTCCCGGAATACCGTCATATACAATACTACGAATAATCCACCTCAGCCTCAGTATCTCCCACCAATTCAACAGATGCCAACGCCGCCAATGCCTAAGCCCAGCCCGCCATTAAAGCAAACACTGGGTTGGTAGCTCTTGAATACGAAGATCAACAAAATTTGTATAGGATTATACGTGACCATATTTGCTGCCGTAATGTTGCACGGCATCGCAAACGCCGATGAACAAAAAGCCTGTTACCTCATAACTGACCAGCGTGATTGGAGCGGTTATCGCCTTGGCGTTGCTGAACACTATCTAGAAGCTGCCAAAGCCTGCCATAAGGGCGACCACCTTACGGTCGCAGAAATTCCAGTCCGGCAAGCTGGGTACTTCATCATCGAGGCTTGCGACCCAGCATTTTCAATAACAACGCTGCATATTTCAGACATTTTGGTGAGTATTACTTGCGTAAAATCACACTACAAAGATTTGCGACAGAATTGACCGATGTAAACGAACCGCCTCAAGCAAAACCTTTTGCGGCTTCCGCGACTTAAATTGGATTGATCAAAATTATCATTTTTTGCCGGATGAAGCTGGGCACATAATTCTGGATAATCTGCCAGAGTTCTCATCAGGACATTTAAGCCCAATTTAGGATCAGTCTCAACGCCGCAAACAGGCGAAAACTGTCAGACAAAGCAATAAATTACTCCCCAATCACTCCCCAAAATCAAAAAAAGCCATCAACCAATTTAGATAGATGACTAGTAATAAATTGATTTTATTTATAAAGTTTGGTCGGAGCGGCGGGATTCGAACCCACGACCCCTACACCCCCAGTGTAGTGCGCTACCAGGCTGCGCTACGCTCCGGCCATGCCTAATGTATAGTAGTACCGAAGATTATAGGCAATCAGCTTTTCAATAAGAGCAACGGATACCCGCCCAATTACGAGGCAGGGCTATCTATCTTGGAGTCGAGCTTTTGTTTAAGCGCGGCAAGTCGTGTTTTGACATCATCCAGAATAGTAATAGCGGCAGAAAGCGTCGGCGTGCTTGACTCTGTACCATCCTTCATAACAGTGGATTCGTCACAATAAGATTTATTACGTAAAAGCTTTTGCGCTCCCTTTATTGTAAATCCATCAACGTAGAGCAATTTTCTGATACGACGCAGTAAGGCGACATCATCGGGCCGATAATACCGTCTGCTGCCACTACGTTTTAAGGGACGCAGGCTAACAAATTTTTGCTCCCAAAACCGCAACACATGAGGAGGCACGTCAAGCAATACAGAAACTTCGGAAATTGTTTTAAGAGCATCGTCGGCTTTTGTGCTCATTTTGCGCCGTCTACGCGATCCTTGAGGATATGGGAGGGTCGGAATGATAAAACTCTTCGTGGAGTTATTACAGCTTCGATTCCCGTTTTTGGGTTTCGGCCAATACGTTCATTTTTTGATTGAACCGTAAATGTGCCAAAAGAAGAGAGCTTAACTTCCTCACCTTTTTCCAAACAAGCACATACCTCTTCCAGCACTGCCTCAACCAACTCAGATGATTCGTTCCGGGATAGGCCTATATTACGGTATACGGCCTCTGTTAAATCTGCTCTGGTAAGTGTTTCCATAATTGTGATACCCTAACTACTTTTTGTAAGATGGTCAATTGACAATCTAGACACATTTATGCGTTTCAGAGAAAACAAAGCAAGCGTTATATTTATGATCTGAGGACGTGCATACAAAATCAATCTCTAACCATTTCCTGTAAATTTAATAAGGTTTGCCAAACCTAACCAATGCAGCACCCCAAACAAGCCCACCACCTATTGCTTCCATCGCTACAACATCACCATTTTTGATACGGCCATCATCGACTGCTACCGCTAACGCCAAAGGTATTGAAGCGGCTGATGTATTCGCATGCTGTTCTACTGTTCGCACAACGCGGTCCGAGGCCATTCCCATCTTTTTTTGCATGGCATCAATAATACGAATATTGGCCTGATGTGGAACAAGCCAGTCAATTTGCGTCGCATCCATTTGGGCGGCAGCAAGAGCTTCGTCCATCACGGCCGCCAGCTTTTCAACAGCGTGACGGAACACCTCTTTGCCTTCCATACGGACGTGACCAACTAGCGAATTGCTGGATGGGCCACCATCAACATATAGAATGTCACGAAAGGCGCCATCAGAATGCAGCACAGATGAAAGAATTCCCCAATCGTTATAATTTTCAGCAAGTTCCAAAACCACGGCACCTGCTCCATCGCCAAATAAGACACAAGTGGATCGGTCTTCCCAATCCAACAATTTTGAAAAACTTTCCGCACCAACAACCAAAGCACGACGCCCTCGTCCTGATTGGATCATCGCCTCAGCAATATCAAGAGCATAGACAAACCCGGCACAAACAGCCTGTACATCAAAGGCTATAGCCCTTTTTGCACCGATTGCATGCTGTAATTTTGTTGCAGTGGATGGAAATGTATTATCCGGCGTTGTTGTAGCGACAACAATCAAATCGATATCACCACCACTTAGGCCGGCATTTGTCAAAGCCTTCTTTGCCGCATGTTGGGCCAAATCAGCAGTGGTTTCGTCCTCGGCAACAATATGACGTTGAGCGATGCCCGTACGCCGTCGAATCCACACATCATCCGTATCCACAAAGCTTGACAAATCTTCATTGGACACAATGTTTGCCGGGAGATAGGACCCGACTGCAGTCATCAAAACGCGTGAGTTATTCATTGACAATCTTTCTTTCGTCTCGGATTTGGTCCGCCTTTTTAATGGCAGCGCTTACGTCAGGAATAAACCCATGATCAACAAGGTTGGCAGCAACATCAATAGCGTTGGAAAATCCAAGCGCATCCGTGCCTCCATGTGATTTTACCGCGATGCCATTCAACCCCAAAAACACTGCACCATTATAGCGACGGGGGTCCATTTTCGTGCGAAAAATCTTGAGCGCATTGCGAGCGAACAAATATCCCACCCTCGATAGTAATGATGCCCTAAAAGTGCGGCGCAACATCAAGGCAAACAGACCAGCAACCCCTTCAGCGGTTTTAAGCGCAACGTTGCCCGAGAAGCCATCAGTAACAACAATATCAACACTGCCCTTTACCAGATCAGATCCTTCAACAAATCCACAATAATTCACACCTAAATCGGGGTTTGACAACTCCTGCGCAGCCAACCGAAGATATTCATGGCCCTTCTGCTCCTCCTCACCAACATTCAGCAGTCCAACTGATGGATTAATCTTACCCATTAATGACAGATAAAAAGCCTGCCCCATCAATGCAAACTGTACCAAATTCTCCTCATCACACTCGAGATTAGCCCCGAGATCTAGCATACACATAGGGTTGTGTTCAGTTGGAAAGAAGCCGGCAATGGCTGGACGAGTAATACCAGGCATAGTGCGCAGCTGTAATTTGGCCATCGCCATGAGTGCGCCCGTATTGCCTGCTGAAACAACTGCATCAGCGCGTTTTTCGGCCACTTCCGCTATTGCGAGCCACATGGAACTGTCACGGCCTCGTCGGACAGCCTGCGATGCTGTATCGCCAGATGAAACTGCCCGATCGGTGTGAATCACCTTAGTATTCTTAAAAAACTTGGATCGTTCAAGAAGTGGTCGGATGGTATTTTCATCACCAACAAATAGAATTTCAATGTGCGGAGATTTCGCTTTTGCAATATCTGCACCATGAACAACTGATGCAGGGGCGCTGTCGCCACCCATCGCATCAAGCGCAATCTTAACAACTTTAGACAGGGCAAATCCTCCCAACTCGCAGGGCTATTACTTCGGGGGCTGGCGTTTTAACGCGGCAAGTCCAGCAAATGGATGATCAGGAAACTCCTCACCACTGGTGTACGTTTCTGGCGTTTCAGGAGCCCGCGGCCAGGGTGTAACTGCGATCGCAAGTGATTGAGCCAGCAGTTCGCCAAGATTGATTGCCTCATTTTCAAGTGGCTCCGCCACACCCATATGGACGTCGACTTCTTCCTGATAGCCAACGGAGCGAACATAGCGTTCTTCGATTAGAAAATCTACCTTCTCGCGAAGCGGCACCCCTGTTGAACTGCAAGCCTGCACGACAACACCTCTCAATTGGCCGACGACATCCCAACAATCACGAGCAGATTTACAAATTTTTAACTCAGCCGATAATGATAAAACATCAAGAAATTCGAACCGTGTGGCAAGGGTATCTAAATCTTTATCACTCGCAACAAATTTGAAAAAACTTGGCAAATCCGGTTGAATGCGGTCAACCTTTACAATCAAATCCAGTGAAGTTTCAAGCATCATAATTCTATCAAACTATCCCGAGTAGCGTTTAATAGCTGCTGGGGTTTAGGCTAGCAGCGTCAAAAAACAGACCACATCTTTTCAAAAACCCATTGTCTACACTATTTGAATACTGCAACTTGACCAGCTAGCAATGCTTTCGCCGGAAGCTTGTCGATTTTCTTGCTTAAGTCGAGCAAATAATCAACAAGGCCATTGGTCAAAGGATCAATGGCCTCATTACCACGAAACAAATTACGCACCAGTGCAGCTGAGAATGCTTCCCTATCATCTTCATCAATGGCATTCACATAGGTGTTCAACCGTCCCATAAAGGCTTCAGCCATAACTCTGACACGTTTCGAGACGCCAATGTCTCCGGCACCCATCTCACGAAGGGACAAATCCATATCCGCAAACATAGAATCAAATAAGTCTTGGCTAAGAGCCTTTCCACTCTGATCTAAAGATTTCAAACGCCGCATGACAAGAATAACCATCAAACTCAGCGCGTCAAAACGTCCATCAACATCATCAGCCACGCCGTACTTTTGAAAAAATTCCGGCCTACGAGACAAACGAATGGCTTCAGCATATAGTTTTTCCGCACTTCTACTTTGACGGCGACGGCCCCAACCAAGTAGATTAGCAAACCGCGCTTGCGCTTTTTCCTTCATTGTTGCAACATCCCGCATCATTGACCAAACTTGTAATTGTGACCAAACTATCCTCAAAACCTCTCTATATCGCAGGAACTTCATAATGACCAGTGTCTCGTTGACTTGTAAATATATGATTTCTCAAATCAGGAGAACACTCGGCGCACTTTGCTATGGACTTTTTTGTTTTGGACTTATTGGGGGATGCGGAGAACGGATCAGCGAACACGGTCATATAATCACTCAAATTGAGTTGGATACCATAGAGATTGGCAGATCAAAAATGGCCGATGTTGTGGGAACGCTTGGTCAACCCAGTTTTGAAGGCGCGTTTGATAGCCAAAAACTATATTATGTTAGCCAAATTATGGAAGCCCCAGTAGCTGGTATCAACACTACGAAGACCCGAACAATTTATGCATTTACTTTCGACAATAATAACCTCCTTCAATCAATTCAGTTGACTGATCAAGAAAGTGGGAAAATCGTTGCACATATTGATGAAAAAACGCCAACGCCTGGTGACACATACGGGGTCTTTGAACAGGTTTTCTCAAACCTAAGACGGGGCCAAACTGAGCAATAAAGTCAATTCAGTCTAGAGCATCACCGTTTTTTTCCATTTCAACGATACGGGCTGCTCTTGCCAACTGATCAAGCACCGCATTCACAAACGCAACATCACAACCACAAGCATCACTGAGCGCAGCATACTCACTCACTACCGCCCTTACAGGAACATCCAACATTGACTGTATTTCATAGGAGCCACAGCGCAAAACAGACAACTCAATCCGCGTTAACCTATCTAGCGACCACCCATCAACAAGCTGGGCCGCGATTGCAATATCGATCGCTTCCATATTATTTTCAACACCAGTATAAAGCGCAGTCAAATGCGCTTCGTCCAAATATTTGACTTTGAATGATTTGGCCACATCATCAGCATAACTGGCCAAAAATTGATGCACGAAATTAAGTGCTGACTGCCCGGTAATCAGAGATTGATATGTAATTTGAACTGCTGCTAGGCGCGCTGCCGACCGGCGGCGAACCGGAACCGCTTTTAATATTTCTTTTTCATCTTTCATTAGTTCAACCGCAAAATGCCTGTTTTAATGCTGCCATCGCCATTGCAGCACGCGCCGCATCACCACCCTTATCCTTTTGGCTCACATCAGCCCGTGCCCATGCCTGAGCCTCATTTTCAACAGTTATCACACCATTGCCTATGGCCAGCCCGTCAACCAGAGATAAATCCATTAAGCCGCGTGCAGATTCATTGCAAACCGTGTCATAATGGCTAGTTTCACCACGAATCACACAGCCCAGCGCAACATAACCATCAAAGTGACAGTGACCAGTTGAAGCCATGGCAATAGCTCCAGGAATTTCTAACGCACCCGGCACGGAAACCCTTGCAAAACTCGCTCCTCCGGCTTCTAGCGCCGCAATTGCTCCCGCGACCTGAGCATCAACAATTTCTTCATAAAACCGTGCCTCAACAATAAGAAAATGCCCAGACATTAAATTTGCTCCTGATGAATACGTTGCCAATCAGTAATTTCGAGATCATAACCTTCTAAGCTCACCACATTCGGTCGCGTGTCAGATAATAAAATCATTTTGCGAATACCCAAATCGGTCAGGATTTGTGCGCCAACACCATAATCACGCAGGTCACGATTTACTGCCGTTTCACTTACTACATTTAATTTCTGGCTGACTGTTGAAGACAGGCTGGCAGCGATAGACTCACGAAGAACCACAACAACCCCACGCCCTACGTCAGCAATCGCCGCCATTGCTGTGGTAAGTTCGTCTCCAGCCCGTTTATCCGAAACCTCGCCAAGCAGGTCTGCCATCAGATCAAGCGCATGCATCCGAACAAGAACTGGATCACCCGAACTGATATCGCCCTTCACCAACACAATGTGTTCAATATTCGAAACATTGTTGGCGTAAATTACCATACGCCAATCGCCGCCAACTTTGGTCGTGATTGCGGTTTCAACGGTCCGCTGGATAAGGGATTCATTTCGCCGTCGCCATGCTATCAAATCAGCAATCGACGCAATTTTTAGATCACGCTTAGCGGCAAAGTCAATAAGATCAGGAAGACGTGCCATTTCACCATCATCTTTCATTATCTCACAGATAACTCCAGATGGCATTTCCGAGCCACAAGCCCGCGAAATATCGACTACTGCTTCAGTATGACCCGCTCGAACTAATGTACCCCCATCTCGGGCAACCAGGGGAAAAATATGGCCAGGTGTGGTGATATCGCGTTCACCACTTGCAGGGTTAATAGCTGTTTTGATGGTCAACGCACGATCAGCCGCAGAAATTCCTGTCGTAACACCCTCACGAGCTTCAATCGAAATGGTAAACGCAGTTTCATGCCGTGACTCGTTGCGTCGCTCCATCATAGTCAAACCAAGCTGTTCAGTGCGAAGTCGTGTCAGCGCAAGGCAAATCAACCCTCGACCGTATTTGGCCATAAAATTTATCGACTCCGCGGTTGCATATTCGCCAATGACGCAAAGATCCCCCTCATTTTCACGATCCTCATCATCAACAAGGATGAAGAGCTTTCCAGCCTTCGCATCGGCAATTACTTCATCAATTGTTGACAGGCCAGTGCGGCTGGTTAGCGTCATAACTTCATTCCTTATTAAATTCTGCCAAGCGAGCAACATAACGTGCCAGCGTATCAATTTCCATGTTCATCTGTTGCCCAGTTTTAATGTTCCCCCAACAGGTAACATCCCAACTGTGCTGAATAATGTTGACGCTAAAAGTCGTGTGTTTGACAGCATTAACCGTCAAAGACACGCCGTCTAGCGCGACTGATCCCTTCGTCGCCACAAAAGGTGCCAGCGGTGGCGGGGCATCTAACCAAACAATATGACTGCCACCATTTGGCGTAATTGACCTGATTCGAGCCAGCCCATCAACATGACCGGTAACAATATGTCCACCCAGTTCGTCCCCAAGGCGAAGTGCCCGTTCAAGATTGAGTGATGCACCAGTTTGCCAACTACTCAGTGTCGTTACCTCCATGGTTTCGGAGGATGCTGCCACTTCAAACCAATGGTCTCCAGTGTTAACAACAGTTAAGCAAATTCCAGAACAGGCTATCGACGCGCCAATATCCATAGTACTGCAATCCCATGCACAAGAGATGCGCAAAAGGCGGTCACCCTTATCCGTAATCGCATCAAGGCTACCAATCGCCTTAATAATGCCAGTAAACATGAATTTACGCCCCCGTCTCCTCGCCATTCAAACGTGATTTAGTTAGGATGACTAGACGATCATCGCCAATCACACGGTGATCTGTCTGGAAGTACTCCTTTTGTGGAAGAATTGCCATCTTGTTTGCCAGTTCAGTACCTAGGTTATCAACTGCAGCAAGCGCATTCGACCCAAGAATATGGTTCGACTGAGTCCAATAAATACGATCAACTGCGTTAGCTGCAAGAATACTTGTAACAAGGCTAGGACCAGCCTCAATTAGTGCGTGATTGACCCCTTTTGTACCGAGATAGCGCATTCCAGCACTAACATCCGGCTTGCCGGCCGCATCATCCGGCAAGGGAACAACAGTGGCACCTGCAGCAATCAATTCATCGCGCCGCTGTTTCGTTGCTGTATCACCGCAAAAAAAAGTAACTTTGTGTTGGCTTTTGAATAATTTAGCAGTTGTTGGGGTACGTAGCAATCGATCAAAGACATAAATGGGTGGACTGTCACGAGTAATGCCCTCATTTCGGCAATCCAGTCGTGGGTCATCAGAGAGAACAGTTCCTACCCCAGTCACAATGGCGTCATTTTTGCTACGTAACAGATGAACATAGTGCCGCATTGGCGCGCCAGTTAGCCAGCGCTTTTTACGATCTGAAAGCCCAACCCTACCATCCATAGATGTTGCGATTTTTAGTGAGCAGTATGGCTTACCTTCTTGTAATCTATTCATGAATCCTAGAAGCGATTCCTCTGCTTCTGATTGCATAACGCCTAACCTGATTTTTATTTTAGCAGCAGCAATTCGATGCAGTCCCGCTCCATTTACCCGTCGATCTGGATCTTTCACCGCTACAACGAGCCGCGCAATGCCGGCGCTGATCAACGCATCGCTGCAAGGCGAAGTTTTACCATGATGCGAGCAAGGTTCCAACGTCACATAGGCCGTTCCCCCCTGAAGGGCCGAACGGCCAACGTCACATAAGCTTTGTAGGGCACTAACCTCAGCATGTGGCACACCACCCCTCCCTGTGTGACCTACCGCTAACAACTGGCCATCCTGACTGATGAGAACACAGCCCACAGGGGGATTAGCCCCGCTTCTCCCAATGGCCCGCCAAGATGCGGAGATAGCTGCGCTCATCCAACGATTATCATCAGGAGAAACTGAATTTGACCAGACGTCTTGCGCCTCGACCACTTTAATCACTTAGCTCTTTTTCGACAAAAGCTTCGAAATCCCTAGCTTCACGGAAGTTACGATAAACGGACGCATACCTGACATAAGCAACTTGGTCGAGTTTGGACAAAGCCGACATCACCAATTCCCCAACACGTGCACTCGGAACATCACCGTCAGCGTGGCTTTCCAATTGCCGCACGATACTATTGATTTCCATCGCTATCACTTCACCATCAACATCACGTTTTCGAAGAGCAATATTGAATGACCTTTCTAGCTTCTCTCGATCAAAAATAGATCTACGCCCGTCACGTTTTACTACAGTGATTTCACGAATCTGGACACGCTCAAAAGTGGTAAAACGGGCACCACAATTACTGCACATGCGCCGACGCCTGATAGCAACTCCATCCTCAGCTGGCCGCGAGTCTTTTACCTGCGTATCATCATTTCCACAAAACGGACAGATCATATAGTCGTATTACTCCAATCTGGAGAAAACTTGCCAACTAACAACTCGCAGTGAGCTATTAATGGCAACCGATGTCGGCCAAACAACGACAGGTTTAGCGTGACACTTACACATTATTGATAAATTGGAAAAGATCGACATAACGCTCGCACGTCTTCTCGGACACGCGCCTCGCTGGCACTATTATCTTCAGCGTTTTGTGCAAGCCCATCAAGAACGTCCCCAATTAAATGGCCGATCCGAACAAATTCATCATTTCCAAAGCCGCGGGTTGTTCCAGCCGGCGTGCCCAAGCGCACGCCCGATGTCACTGTTGGCGGTTGTGGATCGAACGGGATGCCGTTTTTGTTACAGGTAATACCCGCTTTTTCAAGTGAAAGCTCAGTAAGGTTACCAGTGAGCCCTTTAGGCCGCAAATCAACCAATACAACATGCGTGTCAGTGCCACCGGACACAATCGCAACACCGCGTGCAATCAGGGTTTCAGCCAGAACACGGGCATTGGTGACAACCATATTTGTGTAAGCTTTGAATTCTGGGCGCAGTGCTTCTCCAAAAGCAACCGCTTTGCCAGCTATAGCATGCATTAATGGGCCACCCTGCAATCCAGGAAACACTGCAGAATTAAATTTCTTCGCCAGCGCTTCATCGTTGGTCAAAATTAACCCACCACGCGATGCACGTAGAGTCTTGTGAGTGGTTGATGTAACCACATGCGCATGTTCAATCGGACTTGGATGCACACCAGCAGCAACCAACCCAGAAATATGGGCCATATCCACCATGAGCAGAGCCCCAACTGAGTCAGCAATTTCCCGAAAAGCAGAAAAATCAAGGGTTCGAGGATAAGCTGATCCGCCGGCAAGTATCAACTTTGGCCTGTGCTTTTCTGCCAACTTTTGCAAGGCTTCAAAATCGATCTGGGCGGTAGTTTTATCAACCCCATATTGAACAGCGTTAAACCATTTACCTGAAAGGTTCGGTGCTGCTCCATGCGTTAGATGGCCACCAGCCGCCAATGACATCCCGAGAATTGTATCACCTGGTTTGAGCAAACTCAAAAACACAGCTTGATTAGCCTGTGCACCCGAATGCGGCTGTACATTAACAAAGTTACAATTGAAAAGCTTTTTTGCACGCTCAATCGCCAAAGTTTCAATGACATCGACATGCTCGCAACCACCATAATAGCGCCGACCTGAATAACCTTCAGCATATTTATTTGTGAGAATAGAGCCTTGGGCTTCCATTACCGAAGTTGAAACGATATTTTCAGATGCAATCATTTCAATCTGGTCTTGTTGACGTCTCATCTCATCATTAATCGCGCCTGCCACTTCCGGATCTGTTTGTGCCAGCGCGCTGTTAAAAAATCCCTTCATTGTCATCGCAGCCTTGGCGTTGCCAAATTCGTCCATCTTTGATCTCCCTAGATAATATAAATCATCGTTTAATTTCCGCCACCGGCGCACCAAACAGTTTTGCTTTTTTAAATTGTTACCACAATAGTAAAAATCAAGAATTGCGCCCTATAAAATATTTCACCGTTTTCCATCAATTAGTGACAGTTTATCGACCCTGCGCTGATGCCGTCCCCCTTCAAATTCTGCAGCAAAAAATTTATCAACGCAGGCAATAGCCAGATTAGGCGCAATCAAGCGTTCACCAAGAGCCAAAACATTGGCATCGTTGTGTTGGCGTGACAGGCTCGCGGCCTCTGGCGAGTTAACAAGTGCCGCACGAATCCAGGGAAAACGATTCACTGCAATCGAAATACCTACACCGCTGCCGCAAACAGCAATGCCGAAAGCCCGATCATCATCGCGCAACGCCATTGCCAGCTTAACGCCGAAGTCTGGGTAGTCGACGGACACATCACCATCGGTGCCAAGGTCAATTAGGTTACGCCCCCTCACTTCAAGGTGCGCATAAACTAATCCCCTCAGCACACAACCCGCATGGTCAGACGCCAAATAAATCACGCTGTCTTGCATGAACAACCTACCTTTTTTGCCAGCGGAAAGGATAATCTTCGTCTTATAATCTCTATGCTATCGATGTTTCGCACTCGTGGGACGCGTAATTTGTCACCTTGATGTCTGATACCATGGTTTCTTGAGAGAACACAGATATAAATAGCCTTCCCCTGAAAATAGACAATTTACACTCTTTTATTAGAAGCAACTTCTTTATTGCCTTATTGAATTTAGCAATTTTTATGTCTTTTTTTTGAATTTAGTGTCGACAAAGCCTATATTCTTTTCTAACGTTTACTTAACAGGTTGCCAAAACCGGGTTTAGGGAGAGGTAACACTGCCACAAAGAGCAGTGATCAAATATGGCAAGGCGAAAGCCTTGCTTTTCTTTTGCCCCAGCTTTGAATATCCCATTTTAATATTAGACATTGCAATCTAAAGCTGGCTCAGCGAAATGAGTCCTTTTTCAATAATCCAGTAAACAATGGAAAAGAGAACCAATGCAATTGCAGTTGAAATAGTAACTTTGCGCCGCAGCATCGGCCTTTCTGGAGCCGAAGTCGCATGACCACTCTCAACTTCATCGGGCGTTTTAATACCAAAAGGCAAGGACATGAGAAAAACCCACCACCAAAGAAGGATAAACACCACTAAGCCAGATACAAAATCCATTTATTCTGTTCCGCCTGCTGAAACCTGTTCTAATTCAATCAAAATACCATTAAAATCTTCGGGGTGTAAAAAAAGCACCGGGTTCCCGTGCGCGCCCGTTTGTACCAATCCATCACCAAGTACCCGTGCGCCCTTTGCCTCGAGGCTTTGGCGAGCAAGACCTATATCATTAACCTCATAACAAATATGATGCATGCCGCCTTCAGGGTTGCGTTGCAAAAAGCCCGCAATTGGGGATTTTTCACCATGAGGTTCCATCAATTCAACCTGACCATTTACCGAGCGTACTAGGACAATACGTACCCCATGATCTTTTAAAATATTTGGGGCACTAATGTCTGCCCCCAGCAGATCACGCCATTGCGCTGCCGCGACATCAAGGTCAGGCACGACCATTGCGATATGATTGATCCGTCCTATCATGCCCCCAGATTTTCTTCCCCAACACGCATGATGTGTATCTGTGCAATTGGCCGTAATCCAAACATCGAGCGGGCAACACGCCGCACCGCCTGCGATACAACTTCCTCAACCGAAGAGTCATCAAATCGGGCCGCCTTGCCAAGAGCTTCAATCGTATCCTCAACAGCAAGGGACGCGGCAGCAATAAAATCGTTAGCAATATCGCCGTCGGCAACCCCACTTTGTGAAATGCTTGGAACTACACTTAATGTGCCCAACTGACCCAAAACCACCGAAACCGTCACTACACCATTCCATAGCATGCGTCGACGGACCCTCATCATATCTGCCTGCAATTCGATGATATTTCCCTTTTCACATGTCAGCGCACCGGTATGTACATTATCAATAATTTCAGCCCGATCACCAGACAGCCTGATCATGGCCCCATTATCAGGTAGAATCGTCTGTCCGACCTGACATCCCTCAGCAAGCGATGCATGCGCCAACAGATGACGAGCGGTTCCATGTACAGGAATAGCAATTTGGGGCCTAATAAGCCCATACATCTCGATTATTTCATCACGCGATGGATGACCCGACACATGCACTGGTGCTTCCTGATCTGTCACTAGTTTAATTCCACGCCGAACTAGCATGTCTTGAACACGGGCTATGGCATTTTCATTGCCCGGTATCTGCCGGGAAGAATAAATAACAGTGTCCCCTGTCTCTAAACTGATGGACTCGTGCGATGCAGCAGCAATTCTTGCCATGGCAGCGCGTGGCTCTCCTTGTGTTCCGGTGCAAACAATAACAATCGAGTCTCGTGGCAATAAATCCACATCAGTTTCAGGCACAAAATCCGGCAAATCAACCAGATAACCGACCTCACGGGCTGCGGAAATCGCCCGGTTGAGAGCACGTCCTACAATGGAAACGGAACGGTCATTAGCCATTGCCGCCCGACAAATCGAGTCAATACGCGCTATGTTGCTGGCAAAACATGTAACTGCAACCCGACCTGTTGCCTTTGCGATGAGGTTGATT
>CACEJY010000040.1 GCA_902559985.1 uncultured SAR116 cluster alpha proteobacterium
AACAGAAACGATGAGGATCGTACCATCTAAATTTAGTTTTATATCTTGAAACAAATTTGTCTCGTACAGCCGTTCAAGGGCGTTACTCAATGCGCTTGGCGTAGCTAGGTCTCCAACTCCGACAGGAAGGTAAGTTTGCACCGTACCCGGTGCCACCCGACTGTTACCATCAACACGAATTTCTGAAATCCGAACCTGATCATCAGCAAGCTGCGCGGTGCTTGAATGCGCGGCCGCAATAATAACAAAAAAACTAAAAATAAAACTAAATAGGCCATTAATACGCATTGATTTTCCCGATCCTGATCAAAACAAGCTTTAAAAACTATAGACAGCCTAACGACGCAGTAAAAGCTTAACTATAGGTAGAATTGAATTTAATCGCCGATTTTACCATCACATTAGAACAAAGGTTCCGTTCTAAACCGAACTCATTGGAAAAGACGAATGACATCATACACCACTAAAAATATTGTCAATCCCATTAAAATAGTAATGCCCCCTCGCATTAACAACGCTTGAATTCTAAGCGGCACAGGCTTTCCAATAACGGCTTCAAGAAGAAAAAATGCGAGGTGTCCACCATCTAACGCTGGTATTGGCAGCAAATTAATTAGGCCAAGATTAATGGAAATAACCGCCGTTAGCAAAATGAATGGAACCAGCCCCTGATTAAGAACAGTTCCCGAAATTTCAGCAATCCGCACGGGCCCTCCAACTTCACCCTGTTGCATATTTCCGGTCATGGCTCGACCTAAACTTCGCAAAATAACAACCGACATATGAAACGCATCAGATGACCCGGCACCAATCGCAGCTGTCAGGCCAAGGCGCTGAAACTCGCCGACGGGTGGCGATTTTACGCCTAAAACACCAATATTCATTTGTAATTGTTTGTTAAAACGAACTTCTGGCGTGACTGTAAGCTCGAACTCACGCGTTCCACGTTGAACAACAAAAGACAGAGCTTTTCCGGGACTTTCAACCACGAGGCCACGCATATCACTAAAATCCCTCACCCCGATGCCGTCGATTGCTAAAACCTTGTCGCCGGGAAGTAGCCCTGCGCTGGCGGCGGGCGTGTTTGGCATTACTTCACCGACAACGGCAGGGATAGTCTGTTTGCCTACTGACATATAAACAGCCGCGAATAATAGTATGCCGAGGATGAAATTAGCTGCAGGTCCCGCCGCCACAATCGCCATACGCCAGTATAAGCCGGCACCTAAAAAGCTACCTTCGGCATTTTGATAATTATTTGATGGTGTGCTCGCCACATCATCATCACCACGCATTTTAACATAGCCGCCGAGCGGAATTGCCGACAAACGCCAGCGCGTTCCTGATTGCGCGGTCCAGCCATAAATTTCAGGTCCAAAGCCAATTGAAAACACGTCAACAACAACGCCAGCCTTGCGAGCGACCCAATAATGACCAAGCTCATGAAAATACACAACTGGCGTGATCAGGAGCAAGAAGCCAAGGAGGAGGTCAGTAAAGCCAAGTTCGGACATCAAAAATCCATTACTAGATAAATAACAACAATGACTGGATCATTAGAAATATCCACAATCTAGCCGAATTTTTCAATTTTTGAAAACACTACCTTTTGCGACAAGGTTAAGTGCTTGCCGGCGGGCGCTCTGATCAATGGCAAATACCGCGTCAATAGTCGCCAAATCCCCCTCCAACCCTGCGGCAAGCGTTGCCTCAACGGTCGCCGCAATCCCAGTAAAAGCGATCTTTCCTTGTAAAAATGCATTAACAGCAACTTCATTTGCAGCATTTAGCACTGCCGAGGCAACACCACCTACCTCAAGGGCTTGGCGGGCAAGTGTAAAACAAGGAAACCTCTCGGAGTCAACTGCTTCAAATGTCAAATCAGAAATAGCGGCCAGATCTAAGGGCTCGGCTCCCCAATCAAGCCGATCTGGCCATGCCATTGCATAGGAAATTGGAGTGCGCATATCCGTCCCCCCCAACTGAGCGATGATTGATCCATCGCGAAAATAGACCATACCGTGAATAGCTTGCTGGGGATGGACCAGCACATCAATATGACGCGAATCTAACCCAAACAGCCAATGAGCCTCAATCACCTCAAGCCCTTTGTTCATCATTGTTGCGCTATCAACCGAAATTTTTTGTCCCATGTTCCAATTTGGATGCTTGACCGCGGCCTCGGGAGTTATGGATAAAAACTCCGGTATTGGTAGAGTTAGAAATGGGCCACCTGATGCCGTGAGACAAATATGGCTTA
This sequence comes from uncultured SAR116 cluster alpha proteobacterium, assembly GCA_902559985.1. Lineage (GTDB taxonomy): Bacteria > Pseudomonadota > Alphaproteobacteria > Puniceispirillales > Puniceispirillaceae > UBA3439. Next base: position 2,261 of record CACEJY010000040.1, read on the forward strand.
TTTCAACTGTTTTATCATTCTTTACATATTTAGCCTGATGCCCTTTCCAGCCGCCCCAGCACTGAAAAACAGCACTATGTTCGCTGTCGATTGGCAGGATATGGGCGCCAAATTCGTCTGCCTTCTGGGTAAGAACGGCTCCTGCTGAAACCAGCGACTCCTTATTGGCAATAGCTATTGTTTGGCCAGAGCATACAGCCGCCATCACCGATGGCAAACCGGCAAGGCCACTGATTCCGGCAACTACAAGATTAACTGGTATAGTCGCAATATCGGTGCACGCCTGCTCTCCAGCAACGACATCACATTCAAGATCGCTGACCAAGTTACGTAAATCGCTATACTTACTTTCATCATGGATTCCAATAATCTTTGGATGAAACTCGCGCGCTAGCGTAGCTAACGCCTGATAATTTTCTCCGGCCACTAATGCTTGAACACTGAATTGTCGTAGGTTCTGACGAACCAATGCTAATGTGCTTTGCCCAATCGAGCCGGTTGCCCCTAATACGGTAATTTGTTTCTTTACTAACATTAAGACGAACCGCTCATATCTCGAATAAATATAAATAAAAGGCTGGAATAGCCAGAATATATCCATCAAATCGGTCTAACATACCGCCGTGGCCCGGTAAAATTGAACCACTATCCTTTACATTCAACCGCCTTTTGATGGCAGATTCCAGAAGGTCCCCAACCTGAGCCAGAATACCAAGACCCAAACCTAAAATCAGCGCATTAAGGTGGCCAGCAAGTCCAATAACATCAGCCAAAGCTATGGTTAGCCCGATCGCGGCTAACATTCCACCAATACTGCCAGAAATGGTTTTGCTTGGACTTACCTGCGGCCATAATTTTGGCCCTCCAACTCTCCTTCCCACAAAATAGGCAGCGCTGTCGCACGCGGCGATAATGGCAGCCAGCGCAACAAGCATGATATGGCCCGACGGTTGCAGTAGCAGTAAACTAACATAGCCAAAGCAAAGCGATAGAAACAACGTAAACAGTGCCATAATAATTTTTTTTGTATGAAGGAGCACTATGGTGGCCACCAATAACGCGACCCCGTAAATAAGCGCAACGGGCCTGTCAATCACCCAGTATGGTATTGACTGTGCCATAATTAGGCCAACAAACAGATAGCCAGTTATTGGTGGCATATTCGTTAAGCGCTTTACCTCCAGGGTCATAAATAGCGCGAGTAGCATGACCATCAAACCACCAATTATCTGATCATACCAGACGGCAAAAACCACCGGAAGAAGAAGTGTTGCTCCAAAAAAACGGCGGATTGTCGCGGATGGTTTTGACAACCCCATCAAGCTAAATCACTTTGAACCATACGAATGTGATGAATCTCACCCGTGCTTCCACCATATCTGCGGTCACGCTTGTAATATTCATCAATCGCTGACAACAAATCAGTGGTGGCATATTCCGGCCAGTGTTTATCGCTAAACATCAATTCAGCATAGGATAAATCCCATAGCATGAAATTTGAGAGGCGTTTCTCCCCACCCGTGCGGATCAGAAGGTCAACTGGTGGCAGTACTTTTGTGGATAACCGAGATTTCAAAAGATCGTCATTCACCTGGGGGGCACTCAAAAGGCCAGTTTCAACCTCATGAGCAATTTGTGCTACCGCAGCTGCAATATCCTGCCTTCCGCCATAATCCAATGCCACTGTTAAATTAAGTCCGGTATTAAGTGAAGAGCGAAGCTCTACATCAGCAATTGATTGCTGCAATTCCGAAGAAAACCGATCTCGGCGGCCCACAACCCTCAAGCGAATATCATTTTTTATAAGATCCTCAGACTGCGCAGTGACAAATCGTTTCATCAACTCCAACAAACCTCTCACTTCGGCCCGAGGGCGTTGCCAGTTTTCCGATGAAAACGCAAAAACAGTCAACCATTCAATTTTCTGATTAATGGCTGTTTGGCTTATATCTATTAATGTATCAGCACCACGGTGATGCCCTTTCAGGACCTCAATTCCACGATTTCGGGCCCATCGGCGATTGCCGTCCATTATAATAGCTAAATGATTAAGAATTTGCGGCATTGTGGAACTCTCAAATAAAAAAAGCACAAAAATTATACATGCGTTATCTCTCTTTCTTTGTGAGAAAGTGCGTCATCTACCTTTTTTACAAACTCATCAGTTAATTTTTGTACACGATTTTCCTGCGTATGCCGGTGATCTTCGGAGATCAACCCATCTTTTTCCGCTTTTCTAACTTTTTCAATACTATCACGGCGGATATTACGGATTGCAACGCGGCACCCCTCAGCATAACGCCCAGCAACTTTCACCATATCTTTCCGCCGCTCTTCTGAAAGATCAGGGATAGGAACTCGGATAAGATTGCCCTCAGTTGACGGATTTAGCCCCAAATCTGCCTCCCTGATGGCTTTTTCTACCATAGGAGCCAATGCGGCATCCCACACTGACACTGTGAGCAATCTTGGTTCAGGCACTGAAATATTTCCAACCTGATTCATTGGCATTTTAGACCCGTAGGCATCAACCATAATTGGCTCTAACATCCCGGTTGATGCCCGGCCGGCGCGAAGCCCTATAAATTCGTTGTGCAAACTAGCAATGCTTGCATCCATACGACGCTGAATATCGTCAATATCAAGTTCGGCCATTCTATCCCCCCTGTAAAAATAAGATGCTGCACTCGTATATAAGATATCATTTTGGACTTAGGATACGATAGTAAATCTTCCAGTATGTTTCACAACACGTTCTAATTCACCCGGTATTTCGATGGAAAACACCAAAATAGGAATATTATTTTCCCGGGAAAGCGCAATTGCCGACGCGTCCATTACACGCAGATCATCGGTTAACACTTGCATATAAGACAAGCGTTCATAACGTTTTGCAGCCTCGTTCTTTTCTGGATCATCTGAATAGACTCCATCAACGCGCGTGCCCTTCAAAAGGGCCTGACAATTCATTTCTGATGCCCGCAACGCTGCGGCAGTATCCGTTGTAAAAAATGGGTTACCAGTGCCAGCGGCAAAAATAACAACACGTCCTTTTTCCAGGTGTCGAGTTGCCCGGCGACGAATATATGGTTCGCAGACTGCACTAATATTAAGAGCTGACTGCACACGAACGGGCACTCCCAACTTTTCAAGCGCATTCTGCATTGCCAGCGCATTCATCACTGTTGCCAACATCCCCATATAGTCACCGGTCGCACGTTCCATACCGGCAGCGGCCCCCGACATGCCTCTAAAAATATTACCGCCACCAATAACGAGGCAAACCTCGACACCGGTTGCAGTAACGTCTTTTACCTGCTGCGCAACAGTACCCACCATTTCCGGATCAATACCATAGGGCAGAGCTCCCATAAGAGACTCACCCGATATTTTTAACATCACCCGCTTATAGATTGGCTGTGATGAGGCTTTGGACCGTTTTGTCACGAAAGGACACTCCTTTTGATCACTGATCATCCCGGCCGGCATTACGCAAGCTGTGCAGCAACCTCAGAGGCAAAGTCAGACTCTTCTTTTTCCACACCTTCACCAAGATTAAAACGGACAAACGCCGTCAATGCAATATCCGCACCAGCCTCTCTTCCGGCATTTGCAATCACATCAGCAATGCGTGTTTCACCGTCAATAACTGATGTCTGCTCCAGCAAAACAACTTCCTGATAGTATTTATTCATGCGGCCTTCCACCATCTTTTCAGCAATTTCCTGGGGCTTTCCTGATGATTTAGCCTGGTCGATCAGCACTTCACGCTCGCGCGCGACGGCTTCGGTATCCAAATCCTCGACCGAAAGGCTTGCCGGTGACGTCGCCGCAATGTGCATAGCAATTTGTTTACCTAGGCTAACAAGCGCCACCTCATCAGCGGTTGACTCAAGCGCAACCAAAACACCAATTCGCCCAAGTCCCGCGGCCGTTGCATTGTGCATGTAGGAAACAATCGTACCATTCGAAACTTCAACAACCTGCATGCGCCGCAAAGACATATTTTCGCCAATAGTCGCTATCTTTTGGGTCAGTTCATCGGCTACACTTCGGCCAGTCTCAGGAAAATCAAGCGCCTTTAAACCATCAAGGTCAGTGGCCCCGAGAGCTAGATTGGCCAATGATGAGACAAATGACTGAAATTCGCTATTGCGTGCCACAAAGTCGGTTTCTGCGTTCAACTCAACAACCGCACCCCTTGTGCCATCAACGGCAATACCAACAAGACCCTCGGCAGCAACACGGCCAGATTTTTTTGCTGCAGCGGACAAACCTTTAGTCCGCAACCAATCAATAGCAGCATCCAAATTACCATTCGTTTCACCAAGAGCTTTTTTACAATCCATCATGCCTGCGCCGGATTTTTCGCGCAATTCCTTTACCAGAGCAACAGTTACAGTCATCTCATCATTCCTCATTTAAAAGCCAACATCCACGGCGGGAGTACATTATTTTGCAATGTTTCAACGTTTCAAAAGACCTCTCAGCACAGCAAGTCCGAGCTAGAAGTTCATAATCAAGCGTTCGCAGTAGCTTCACCGCCCGCATCCTCAGTAGACGCACCCTCAGTAGACGCACCCTCAGTAGACGCACCCTCAGTAGACGCACCCTCAGTAGATGCGTCCTCAGTAGATGCGTCCTCAGTTGATGCATCCTCAGTTGATGCATCCTCAGTAGACGCGTCGACAACACGCACTGCTTCGTTTCCAGACCCGCCTTCAAGGGCAGGTTCAATTGGCGCTTCAAGGGCCTCACCAGAGTCGCCACCGCTTTTCATCAGTTCGGTTTGCAACCCGTCAAGAACAGCAGCCTGCACGAGCTCACAATAAAATGTGATCGCGCGCATCGCATCATCATTGCCCGGGATAAGATAATCAACACCATCTGGATTGGCGTTGCTATCAACGACAGCCACAACCGGAATACCAAGTCGGTTCGCTTCTTGCACGGCAATCGCTTCCTTATTTGTATCGAGAATGAAAAGCATATCGGGGATGCCCCCCATTTCCTTGATACCGCCAAGGGTGCGCTCAAGCTTTTCCTGCTCCCGAGTGATTTGGAGCGCCTCTTTCTTGCTCACTTGGTTGATTTCACCACTTTCAAAGCGGGATTCAACTTCGCGCAAACGGCGAATTGACTGCGACACAGTTGTCCAGTTTGTCAACATACCACCAAGCCAACGATGATTGACATAATATTGACCACAATTTTTGGCAGTTTCAGCAATTTTTTCGGATGCAGCACGCTTAGTGCCAACGAAAAGCACCCGCCCACCATGTGATGTCACATCACTCAACGCCTTCAATGCCGCATGCAACATTGGCTGTGTTTGCTGAAGATCGAGGATATGCGTCTTGTTACGCTCACCAAAGATGTACGGTTCCATCTTGGGATTCCAACGACGCGTGCTGTGGCCAAAATGAACACCAGCTTCAAGCATCTGGCGCATTGTAAAAGTAGGAAGAGCCATTTAATTTACTCCTGTTCTCCGGTTAAACCTCCATGGGAATAAATGAAAGGCAATCGCCTTCACCGGATGTCCAGTCACGTAGAATTGGCTACGCGAGGACCACTCCCATGTGTGAATTAGTGCACCTCCTACTATTAATCCACCATAAAAGCAACCCTTCCGGGCTGAAAACACACGTTAATTGACTTTACATTGGAAACCTAACACACTGTTCACAATTCATTGACACCCAGAATACCTGGCATGCGCCGCAACTCTTGGCGTAATTCTCCACTAAGCTTAAAACGCCCCGGAAGCCGAATACAAACTTCTTTTCCCTTCACATTCAGATGAATTTTCACCTCCGCTTTGCCCGGCCCGTCTGATTTCAACGCTGCCTTCAGCAGCTCAAGCGGGTTTTCATCCTGCAACCACAACCTCACGCCACCGTGCCAGCCGGCAATCGCATCATCCAGCGATTGAACTCGGGCCGCCAGCAAACGCGGCCCATTATCTTCGACTTTCAGATTAGCTGAAACAAGCAGAGGTTTCCCTGAATCTAGCAAATCACTGGCTTCAGCCAGCACATCAGAGAAAAAAGTGGCCTCAAAAACCCCAGTCTGGTCAGTGAACTGGACAAAAGCAAAACGGTTTCCACGCTGCGATACTCTCACCTGTTTGGCAGTAACTGAGCCCGCAAGATTTACCCGTTGCGGCAGCCTGCCAGCTGCAACCGCCTCATTCAACATAGCATGGGTTGTAATCCGCAACCGCTCTAGTTGGGTTGCATAGCTATCAAGCGGATGGGCGGATAAATAAAGGCCAAGGGAGTCAAATTCTTCTTTTAGTCTGTCCATCCCCACCCAATCAGTCATAGTCTTCAACTGGATGCTATCGTCGATGACACCCTCATTAATGCCAAATAGGTTATCTTGGTTGGATTCGGCCTCACGACGCATCGCATCTGCGTAGGAGAGGATCTGGTCCATATTTTCAATCAGTTCGCGTCGGTTTGGATGAAGTTGATCCAACGCACCTGCCCGCGCTAGTCCATCCAATTGACGGCGATTAATCACTTCACGCGGAAGACGTTGCAGAAATCCCTCTAGTGATTGGAACGGACCATTAGCATCCCTTATTTCAGTCAGACGTATCATTGCCTCGGTACCAACATTTTTAATCGCCGACAGGGCATATCGTATGGCTAACTCGTCGCGGTTGTTTTTGCCCGCTATTTTTTCGACCGAAAACCCCGACACCGAACTATTAATATCAGGAGGAAGTACCATAATGTTATTTTGCTGACATTCTTGTCTGAACACCCCAAGCTTATCTGTGTTGCCAACATCCAGCCCCATTGATGCTGCTAAAAACTCAACGGGATAATTCGCTTTCAAATAAGCTGTTTGGTAGGCAACTAGCGCATAGGCGGCAGCGTGTGATTTATTAAATCCATAACCAGCAAATGCAGCAATTTGATCAAACACATCGGATGCAAGTTGTTTTGACAAACCATGCTGAATGGCGCCGGAAGTAAAGATTTGCCGCTGCTCAACCATTTCTTCTTTAATTTTTTTTCCCATGGCACGGCGGAGGATATCGGCACCACCGAGCGTATAACCGGCGAGTACGCGTGCCGCTTGCTGCACCTGTTCTTGATAGATCATAATTCCATAGGTTTCCGCGAGTACTGGCTCCAGATCAGGGTGCATATATGAAATCTGTGATGGATCATGTTTGCGCGTAACGTAGTCCTTGATATTCTCCATCGGGCCGGGGCGATAAAGAGCCACGACCGCAATAATGTCTTCAAATCGATCAGGCTTTAGGCCGCGCAGAACATCACGCATGCCGCTAGATTCGAGCTGGAAAACACCAACGGTATTACCGTTAGACAGCATGTCGAACGTTCCTTCGTCGTCAAGCGGTATTGAACCAAGGTCCACTTTGATGCCGCGCTGTGCAACAAATTCTATTGTCTTCTGCAATACCGTCAGGGTTTTTAACCCCAAAAAGTCAAATTTGACCAAACCAGCCTTTTCCACCCATTTCATGTTGAATTGTGTCACCGGCATATCTGATCTAGGGTCGCGATAAAGCGGCACAAGTTCGGCGAGAGGGCGATCACCAATCACAAGACCCGCGGCATGGGTTGAGGCGTGACGATAAAGCCCCTCAAGTTTCATAGACACATCAATCAAATCTCGGACCTGCTCATCCTCACAACGTTGCTTTCGAAGTTCTTCCTCAGACACAAGCGCTTCTGAAATTGTTGTTGGCTTCGCTGGGTTATTTGGCACTAGCTTGGCAATACGGTCTACCTGCCCGTATGGCATTTCGAGAACTCGACCCACATCACGCAAGGCAGCACGGGCCTGCAATGATCCGAAGGTAATGATTTGCGCCACCCGATCATGCCCGTATTTGTCCTGTACATAGCTAATCACCTCATCACGACGATCCTGACAGAAATCGATATCAAAGTCAGGCATAGATATACGTTCAGGGTTCAAAAACCTTTCAAACAGAAGCCCCCATTTTAGCGGATCAAGATCTGTTATCAACAAAGCCCAAGCGACCAGTGATCCAGCCCCCGATCCACGGCCGGGACCGACGGGAATATTTTGCAATTTTGCCCACTGAATAAAGTCGGCAACAATCAAAAAATAACCGGGAAACCCCATCTGTTTGATCACATCAAGCTCAAACATCAAACGTTTGAAATAAGGCTTTCCAACAGTCTCTTTTTCATCCGCGGTCATACTATCTTCATAAACATGACGCTGTAGACGTTCACGAAGACCAAATTCGGCCTGTGCAGTAAGCTCGGCTGCCTCACTGCGCCCATCTGCTGATGGGAACAGTGGTAAAATTGGATCACGCAAAATTGCCATCATGCTGCATCGCTTGGCGATGACAATTGTATTAGAAATCGCCTCTGGAACATCTTCAAACAGCGCCGTCATTGCGGCGGCGCTTTTGAAATGATGTTCGGGAGAAAATCGTGGCCTATCAACTTCTGAAAATTTATATCCCGTGCCAATGCAAACAAGCGTGTCATGCGGCTGGCTCATTTCAGCATTTTCAAACCTGCAGTCATTGGTTGCTACCAAGGGAAGATTTAACTGATCAGCAATATCCAACAAACGGGGCTCAGCAGCTTTTTCAACCACCAGCCCGTGCCGCTGCAACTCCACATAAATCCGGTCCCCCATTATATCAGAGAGCTGGCGTGCACGCGACATTGCTAGCTCCGGTCTACCATCGCCAGCAGGACCACCAACAAATCCAGCAAGAGCGCCACCCGTTAAGAGTAACAATCCATCCGAACTCGCTGCAAGATCATCAAGGACACATGCAGGATCGTGCGAAGCTTCGGCTTCGAGCAGGGTTTTAGAAAGAAGTTTTGAAAGATTGACATAGCCAACTTCATTTTTAGCAAGCAGTGCAACTTCACCCTGCCCTTGTGTATCCTTTATGTTAATCTGGGTTCCCATAATTGGCTGAATGCCGGTCTCAGAAAGTGTTTGTGCAAACTCCAGAGCGCCAAACATATTATTCGTATCAGTAATAGCAGCTGCTGGTTGTTTGTCATCAGCAATCAATGCGGAAAGATCTTTAATTCGCAGAGTTGACTCTGCCAAAGAGTAGGCACTATGCAACCGAAGATGAACGAAATTAGCAGGCATAGGTTACCCTCAAAAACCAAGAAGACTAAAAAAACCATTACCCAAAAACGCAAGACAAATCTAACCAATAGAAATAACTTTTCCACCCTCTATGGTCAAAATTGAGTCCATATTCAATGCCAGTTGTTGGTTATGCGTTACCACCAATGCAGCAGTTCCTGTTGCACGAGTAATAGCTGATAAATGATAAAATACATCTTTTGCGGTGTCAGGGTCGAGGTTCCCGGTTGGCTCATCCGCCAACAAAACCCTCGGCGCATTCGCAACAGAGCGGGCAATCGCCACCCGCTGCTGTTCACCTCCAGATAAAAGCCCTGGACGAAAATCAGCCCTTGCTTGCAACCCTACCATGCCCAAAAGCTGATCCGCTCTTGTCGCGGCTTCGTCACGATCTAGACCAGTGAGCATTTGAGGAATCATTATGTTTTCCATTGCGGAGAATTCGGGAAGTAGGCGGTGAAATTGGAACACAAACCCAATATCGTTTCGACGCAACAATCCCCGTTTAGAAGGACTGAGCTTGCTGGCATTCACCCCACCGATAAAAACATCACCAGCGTTGGGGGGGTCTAACAAACCGGCAATATTTAACAGTGTTGTTTTGCCAGAGCCGGATGGCCCAACAAGAGCCTTCATTTCCCCAGCCAAAACATTAAGGCTAGCCCCCATCAAGACATCGAGGTTAATTGTGCCTTGTGAATAGCTCTGACTGACATCACGTAATTCCAGCAAAGGGGCGTTCTCTTGGCCATCCTGAAAGTCACTCATAACGCAACGCCTCAGCCGGAGAAATCCGTGATGCACGCCAAGCCGGATATAAGCTGGCGAGGAATGACAATCCCAACGCCATCAGCGCAACCATCAAAACTTCTTGCGGGTCAATTTTTGCTGGTAAATTAGAGAGGAAATAGATTTCGGCTGCAAACAACTCTGCTCCGGAGAGCCGCTCAATTGCATGTTTAATTGTGTCAATGTTCCAGCAAAATAACATTCCAATGGCGGTTCCAACAAATGTACCTACAACGCCAATACTAGCTCCTGTCATTAAAAACACACGGATAATACTGCCTCCACTTGCCCCCATGGTTCGCAGCACGGCAATATCCGAATTTTTAGAACGGACAAGCATGATCATTGACGAAATAATGTTAAACGCAGCAACAAGAATGATAAGCGTTAAGATCAAGAACATGACATTGCGTTCAACTTGCAATGCATTCAAAAAACTTCTGTTTCGCTCTATCCAGTCAAAAACCCTTAAGCCGGATCCGACTGTTTTTCCGACCTGTTGGCGAAGAGACGTGATCTGCTCTGGCTTTGCCACATAAATTTCCAAACCTGAGACACGGTTGTCATAACCAAGAAAATCGGCTGATAAATCCAATGGCATGAACACAAAGGTAGAGTCATACTCATACATACCAACATTGAAGATACCGGCGATTTTAAATTTACGACGCGTTGGCACCGTACCGAATGCGGTGGCCTTACCTTTGGCCGTTGTCAGAGAAATGCTGTCACCGACCTTCAGCCCCAATTTGAGGGCCATCTCATGTCCTATCAACACACCACTCTCATCACGAAACCGACTAATGTCGTGTTCACTGAGTGAGTTCCAAAGCGGTTTACGAACTGCTATATCTGACCAGCGCACGCCACGTATGACTGCGCCAATACTAGTCCGGTTTTGCGTTGCCATGACCTGACCTTCAATTTGAGGCGTGACAGCAATCACATCTGGCATATCGGTAATTGTGAGTGCGAGCTTGTCAAAGTCTAAAATGCCGGCAGGCCCATTCGAATAAACGGCAACATGGCCGTTTAGTCCCAAAATACGGCCGACAAGTTCAGCCCGAAAGCCGTTCATGACTGACATCACAACAATCAGTGTTGCAACGCCAAGCGTAATGCCAGCTAGCGAAAACCAAGCAATTACAGAAATAAACCCCTCAGCACGGCGCGACCGGACATAGCGAAATGCTAACATTCGTTCAACCGGAGAGAAAAATTTCCCCATTTATCTTCCCTTCAAAAATCTTGTGCTTTAGACTACGTAACCGCGATAGCTTCCGCCTCACCTCAAATCAACGTTGCCTCGTGATTAAGCAGTAACCAACTCCAATGCTTTGAACGGAGACATCTCCTGAATGTCACCGGTCTTTCGCCTTTTAACCTCAACCATACCGTTTTCCATACCGCGTGGTCCAACGACAATCTGCCATGGAATACCTATTAAATCCATCGAGGCAAGCTTTGCCCCGGGCCGTTCATCCCGATCGTCTAGCAGAGGTTCGACCCCGTTTGTCATCAATCCATCATATAAGGATTGGCAGGCTTTATCACAAACATCGTAACCCGGCTTTAAATTAACAACCGCAACCCCAAAAGGTGCCACAGAGTCAGGCCAGATAATACCCTTGTCATCATGATTTGCCTCGATGAGGCCGCCAACAAGACGCGAGACTCCAATGCCATATGATCCCATATGGACTGGCACATTTTCTCCATCAGGGCCACTAACAGTCGCGCCCATCGCCGCGGAATATTTGGTACCAAAATAAAAGATGTGGCCTATTTCAATACCGCGCGCAGTCATCAAATCTTTATCTGCAACTGGGCAGTCTTTTGGATCATGCTTTTCATCAGCCCGAGCATAGATTGATGTGAATTTATCGACAAAGGGCTGTAGGTTTGCATCATAATCGATGTCAGCAACCAGATCAGCCTGCAGCCAGTCCTTGTGAAAATAAACGCCACTTTCACCAGTCTCAGCCAGAATAATGAATTCATGGCTCATATCCCCACCGATGGGCCCAGTATCCGCTTCCATCGGAATTGCGGTTAACCCCATGCGAGCAAATGTTTTCAAATAAGATACGAACATCTTGTTATAGGCCACACGCGCACCATTAGCGTCAAGGTCAAAAGAATAGGCATCTTTCATCAAAAATTCTCGGCCCCGCATAATACCAAAGCGCGGTCGCACCTCATCGCGGAATTTCCATTGAATATGATAAAGGTTTAAGGGCATGGACTTGTAACTACGAACATGCGAGCGAAAGATATCGGTGACTTGCTCCTCATTTGTTGGCCCAAAAAGCATATCGCGTTCATGACGGTCAGTGATTCGTAGCATTTCAGCACCATAATCATCATAGCGGCCAGACTCCTGCCAGATTTCAGCAGGCTGGATCGTTGGCATCAATATTTCCAACGCCCCCGCTCGGTTCTGTTCCTCGCGCACGATATTCTCAATCTTGTCAAGCACACGCTTGCCGAGCGGCAACCATGAATAAATACCAGCACTAGAT
>CACEJY010000041.1:0-2500 GCA_902559985.1 uncultured SAR116 cluster alpha proteobacterium
CGATGCAGCGACTTCTGGTGAAAGGATCTCTGCTGAAGCCTACACACAGTTTGCCGATCATTATTTTCGGCTTCATCAGGCTGCTGTTGGAGTTGCTGAAAGCAAGCGTCAACAGGACCAGGCAGATACACTGAATGCAGATGCTTCAAAGCCTTCTGATATAAATCAAACAAATGGTCTAGATTTGCGTGCCGCTGATAACAGTGGCGCCAATATTGTGAGTAATGACAGTAAAGCCACCGCGATAAAACCTAATTCGGATGATGGAGCAAAATTGTCGCCAACGAAACTGGCAGAAGGAGTGCAAGGTGATCAAGACGATGAGCAGCCAGCATAGGGTTTTTCCCATTATTGCCCTAAGCGCGGATTAGTAATTTCATAACTTAGTCAACACGATGCCGTGGATAATCAGATCTGGCGCAACTCATCACCAACCTTCACCTCGCCGCCTTTGATTACTTTGGCGAAGACTCCAAGATTGCTGTGGCCGAATTTTTCCCTCATAAGCTGCACATAATCTTTATTGCTGCGCAGCGCTGTTTCTGGATCAACATTGATCGCGGCACAACGCCCGACCGATTTTTTGATCACAATTAGTGCTTTACCACAGTGAAAGGTTTGGCCAATCATGTCAGCTTCGGCAAAGGCGTTGTCGGCATCGATGATAATATTTATTCGAAAGCGGCGGTTGCTTGGCGCGGTCCCAGTAGCATCGGCGAAGGTGTCAAGAGAAGCCCTGCTGGCGATGCTAATGAACGCGGTTGATTGATCGCAATAGGCTTGATCTTTCATTTGCATTAATCTGGGTTGCCCGCGCAAATGATTACCAAAATTACTGAAAATGAAATCTTCAAACTGCCGCCGGTCATCATGGCTATCTGGATTGATTGAAATGCAACGTTTGCCGTGATGGAATAGCTCAAGCATTGGCTTAGCTCCATCAGTCAAATACCGGCAGTTATATTCCGCTAGGGCCTTGTGTGACATTAATTGCAGAAAATGTGCTTTTGGAAACCACGCACCAGTTCTGGCGCTGGCAATCTTTTGCCCGCCGGTAGAAATTGCAAAACATCTATCATATGGAAAATAGCCATCAGTTGGCAGCGTGGCGGTCCCTACCTGGCTGCCGCCAATGCCCTTGATCGGAAATCGCCATAGCTCAAGAATTTGCATTTTTAACTGATGGTTTTTGTAGTGGTAAGGATCACTATTTTAACCAGCCATGAGTTAAAACTTCAAGTAGATAAGTCTGGTGGCGAGTTGAATGGATGTGGCTGATAGAATAATTGAGTTCAGCCATTTTTATTCAGCGGTCTTTTTTCTGCCCATGTCGGCAAACCTTATGGTGCCACGCGACAAAACTTCCTTATCGATTTTTGTAACAATTTTTTTGAAAGCTTCGAGGTGTTGATTATCAATCCGTTTGCCGGTTGGCAAGCGCACGGTCATCGGATTCACTTGCCGGTTATTAACCAAAATTTCATAATGCAGATGGGCGCCGGTCGATCTGCCAGTTGACCCAACGAAGCCAATTACTTCGCCCTGTCTCACGTGCGTCCCGACCCGTATTTGCGGGGCTATACTTCTCATGTGCGCATATGCAGTGTCATAGGTGGCGTTATGTTTTATACGGACGTATCGCCCAAAACTGCCTTTCCAGCCAGACTCACGTATCACACCTGATCCAGCAGCAATGATAGGAGTACCAAGTGGCGCAGCAAAATCCACACCCTTGTGCATGGCATTAAAGCCGCTTACTGGATGCTTCCGCTGACCAAAAGATGATGATAGCCGCGCCCCTTCTATGGGGGTTCGGATTAGAGTCCGTGCAGCCGAATTGCCCTTTTCATCATACCAGCCAAAGGCATCATCGGCATGGGCATAACGAAAAAATCCCAAGCGTTGATCCGATAGAACAAGACCGGCGTAATGTAGCCGCCCCCCAATTCGCTTGCCATCAATGCCGTCACGGTCAGTTTCATACAACAATTCAAAACGGTCTCCAGCACGAATTTCACGCTGGAAATCGACTGAAAAGCCCATGACACGAACATACTCCGTATATGCCGCTTCGCTAACGCCAGCAGCCATCGCGGACTTATAAATAGACCCATCGACGGCGCCTTGGAAGAAACTGAGATAGCTCTCTGTGGGTCGCAGGGCTGTCAGCGCTAGCCAACCATTGCCCGGGTATTGAATAACATACATATCGCGTCCAGGCTTGACCATAAACCGAAACCCCTTGTCAGCGACCTGAAACTTAGTACCAATTTGCAATCGTCGAAGGCTGACCTTGCCAGCAATTGCGTTGACGGCGGCAGAGATTTTTGTCGGGTCATAGCCCCCACGTCGAAGCAATGCGCCAATGCCCTCCCCTGCCTGCAATGATAATTGCACTTCATCAACTGAGTTTGACCCAGTTTGCTTGCGAATCATTTCGCTTATTGTAGCAGTTGATCTTGGAAATACATCCTCAAGCGCAGGTTTTGAAACTGGTAGG
>CACEJY010000041.1:10000-14127 GCA_902559985.1 uncultured SAR116 cluster alpha proteobacterium
CCGCTTGCATACATTTAGTGTCTTCTGTTTCTTGCGCTTTTTGATGCTTGGCACCTTA
Organism: uncultured SAR116 cluster alpha proteobacterium; assembly: GCA_902559985.1. Classification (GTDB taxonomy): domain Bacteria; phylum Pseudomonadota; class Alphaproteobacteria; order Puniceispirillales; family Puniceispirillaceae; genus UBA3439. Next base: position 10,059 of record CACEJY010000041.1, read on the forward strand.
ATTCTGTTTTCCCAAAAATATGACAAAAGCAGCGTGCGATCACAAAAATGCATTATGTCACAAAACTGTAACATAGTTGTAATTTAACTGTCGCAATTAGGCTTTAAAAAAGATTGAACAAACGGCGTATGCCGTGTGATTGATCTGTTATATTTAAGGAGTCAGTTGTGCGTTTAACATATCGTATTATTAGTTTCGTAGGGTGCTTGGGACTTTCAACAGTCGCCCATGCACGTGATCAAATTTCAATTGTTGGGTCGTCGACAGTTTACCCATTTGCAACGATAGTTGCCGAAAAGTTTGGCCAATCAAGCGGTTTCAAAACTCCTGTTATTGAATCAACTGGTTCAGGTGGCGGAATGAAGCTATTTTGTAAAGGTATTGGCGTTGAGCATCCTGATATTACTAACGCATCCCGAGCGATGAAAAGCAAAGAAGCTAAGCTCTGTGCTGATGCTGGTGTAAAATTTCAAGAATTTATTGTGGGTAACGATGGCATTGCGCTGTCGAATAGTCTGAAGGGTTCGCATTTCAAAATTTCTATTGCTCATATTGCGGCGGCACTTGCAGCTGACTTGCCCTATCAAATGGGTGAAAATGCTGAGCTATCTCCGAACATGCTGAAGACATGGGCGGATGTTGATTCCTATGCAGCCAAACGCACTGGTGGAGCTCTTGCTGGTCTGCCAAACATTCCAGTTACTGTCATGGTGCCACCCCCAACTTCTGGCACCCGTGACGCAATGGGATCACTATTTATGAAAGCTGGTTGGAAGAAGCTGGGCCTCGAGGGCAAAGGTTATAAAAAGTTACGCGAAGACGGCGCCGCGATTGAAGTGGGAGAAAATGACTCTTTGATTATTGAAAAGTTGGTAGCTGACAAGAACATGTTTGGGGTGTTTGGTTATTCTTTTTTCGATCAGAATCGTGACAAGGTGCAAGCCTCTATAATGGATGGTGTTGAACTCAATTTCGAAAACATTGCATCATATAAATATCCGGGTGCGCGCCCCCTTTTCTTCTATGTGAAAACGGACCATGTCGGGGTCATCCCAGGTATGAGAGAATTCATTAATGAATTTGTATCTGAGAAGGCTATGGGTAAGGATGGCTATCTTTTCCCAGCTGGACTTGTGCCGTTGTCAGATGATGACTTTGCGAAACAGGTCGCTGCGAGAAATGCTCTATAGTCTGCGTGAAAACTTGCAATTACCATCCCGCATAGTTTCATTGACTGCGGGGTGGTTTTCGTTATAACGCCACTTTAATATTGGAAAATGTGTTAATGATAATTCGGGTATTAAAGCATGAATGGTGAACTTGCTAGGGCTAAAATGGTAATCGCCAAACAAAAGTGCGTAGGGTAGAATGAACGTATTCCTTTCGGGTAATTTTCTGGTATTTGCCGCGACTATTTTGGGCACCGTTTTGTCGTTTTACCTTGCAACAGGGCGTATTGGAAAACAGGTAACTAAATTCCAGGTTAAATCTCATTCCTTGAGCCAATATTATGGGTTTTACGTCTGTTTGTGGGTACTGGTGCCAGCGGTTTTGCTGGCTTTGATGTGGATGTTTGCAGCTGATCCAATGTTGCTGAATGCTGCCAAGATAAGGCTAACCGAAGTCTATCCAAAACTGCCGGAGTCGTTTCTGAGTTTAAAGATGGCTCAGCTTGGTAATATCGCTGCTGGCCACATCAAAGCACCGGATGCGATTATGGCGGCGCAGGCCGAATTGTTGCGCAGTGCACAGACCTCGGCGGATCGTGCCCGCAATCTTACGCTAGCTCTTGTGATGTGTATTGGTTTTTTCTACTCCATTCGGCACATATCTCCAAAATTGCAGGCTCGGGTTTTGTGTGAAACATTTCTGCGCCGCCTGTTCTTTCTGTCGGCAGTGGTAGCTATTTTGACCACCATTGGGATTGTTGCGTCGTTATTATTTGAGGCAATACGCTTTTTCCGTGAAATTTCACTGATTGATTTCTTTTTTGGTACGCATTGGTCACCCATGACGGCTCTTCGTCCAGGTGACACGTTGGCAATTGACGAGGATGTTGCAGGCTCCTCAGGTTCATTCGGGATGGTGCCCGTAATGCTTGGCACGCTGCTGGTTGCCTTGATTGCTATGACTGTAGCGGTTCCAATTGGTGTTTTTTCAGCTATCTACACATCTGAATTTGCATCACGCAGGGTGCGCGGAATTGTTAAACCGACGCTTGAGGTTCTGGCTGGCATTCCAACCGTGGTTTATGGATTTTTTGCGGCTCTGACCGCTGCGCCATTCTTTAGGGACATTGGCTTGTTTGTGGGCCTTGATGTCTCTTCACAAAGTGCGCTGGCGGCGGGCGGCGTAATGGGCATCATGATTATTCCCTTTATTTCATCGCTTTCGGATGATGTGATTACGGCGGTGCCACAATCGCTGCGAGATGGTGCTTATGGCCTTGGCAGCACACGAGCTGAAACGATCATCAGGGTTGTTTTGCCAGCTGCATTTCCCGGACTTGTTGGGGCGTTTTTGTTAGCAATCAGCCGCGCTATCGGTGAGACGATGATTGTTGTAATGGCGGCTGGTGTTGCGGCGAATATGACCATAAATCCGCTGGAGTCAGTGACCACTGTTACAGTTCAGATTGTTATGCTTTTGACTGGCGACAATGAATTTGACTCAGTTAAAACGTTATCGGCGTTTGCCCTAGGGATAACGCTATTTGTAATTACGTTGCTGTTGAATGTTGGAGCGCTAACGGCTTCGCGCAGATTGGGCCAGCGCTATGAATAAACAAATTAAGATGACGGCGCCTGATGCAGTAACCGAAGCCCGCTTTGCAGAAATTGCAGAGGGGCTGAAGAAGCGGCATGCTGCATCGCGGCGGTTGAAAACCTATGGGCTGATGGCAATCGTTACCGCTATCAGTTTTCTGATGATTTTACTGGGTACGATTATTACCAATGGCTATACCGCGCTTCAGCAAACAGAGCTCCAGATTGAATTAGCAATTCCCATAGAAAAGCTTCAAGACAATGATGGTGCGATTGATCCGTTAAAGTCCCGTGATTTTAATTGGAACGGGTTGATCAAAAGGGCCTTCCTAAGTGGATTCCCAGAAGTAACGTCAATGTTGGAAAAGCGTGCGCTTGGAGATCTTCTGTCGAAAAATGCGGGCTATGACCTTCGTATGCAAATCGAGCGTAATGAAGTTATCCCCGCTGGCAAAACAAAGCTTTGGGTTAAAACATCGGATGATGTCGATATGTTGATGAAGGGGCGGCTTGATCGCAGCGTTGACGAAACGCAGCGTCGACTTTCCGATCAGCAAATTGTTTGGGTTGATGACCTAACCGCGGACGATCGGGTAAGGCTCGTGTTCAATACAACATTTTTCACCGCCGCTGACTCGCGCGAACCTGAGAGTTCGGGTGTACTGGGTGCAACAGTTGGCTCAGCAATGGCGCTGTTCATCACGGTTCTGCTTGCCCTGCCACTTGCGGTTATGGCAGCGGTTTATCTGGAGTATTTTGCTCCACCGGGCCGCTTAACGGATTTTATCGAGGTCAACATCAATAATCTGGCGGCGGTCCCCTCAATTGTGTTTGGTCTTTTGGGACTAGCTGTTTTTCTTGGCTTTTTTGGCATGCCACGTTCGGCTCCTTTGGTTGGCGGTATGGTGCTTGCCCTGATGACCCTTCCAACGATTATTATAGCAACTCGGGCGTCAATACGTGCTGTGCCAACATCTATTCGTGATGCTGCCCTCGGCCTAGGTGCGTCTCGCATGCAGGCTGCGACTGACCATGTATTGCCTTTAGCGGCTCCCGGCATTTTGACTGGAACCATCATTGGCATTGCCCAAGCTCTCGGCGAGACAGCACCCTTAATCATGATTGGCATGGTGGCTTTTATCGTTGATGTGCCAACTAGCCTGACCGATCCTGCAACGGCTCTTCCTGTACAAATCTATATCTGGTCGGATAGTGCCGAGCGAGCCTTTTACGAGCGATCATCTCTAGCAATAATGGTACTGCTGTCCTTTTTGATTACAATGAATATCTCGGCTGTTTTGTTG
>CACEJY010000042.1 GCA_902559985.1 uncultured SAR116 cluster alpha proteobacterium
TCTCACGACGGCCCTGTTAATTTCAACCCAAACGATGGCCTTGCCAACCTGAATGAGTGCGTCTACGCTACCCTTCAATGACAGTGGTGGTGGGGGTAGGATTCGAACCTACGTACGCTACGCGGGCAGATTTACAGTCTGCTGCCTTTAACCACTCGGCCACCCCACCGGATTGCCATTTCACGCCGTCCTCTCTTTCGATTGCGAATTAGCGACGGTCCTGCGAGATAAAAAGGCACAGCTAATTTGTCAACAAAGAAGTCATCTTATGGCCCCAAAAAGCACTAAAAAACACCATTCGGTGAAAAACCCGCACCAAAATCGGCAAAAGACAAATGCCAATCGTAATCTGGTGCGCGGTAGAACAGACCAAAATGATAACAGAAAACGAGGGTCACATCACGAGCAGATATCTACTTTCAAAAATATAACAGCGCCAAGACCACCCAAAAACGGATATTTTGTTTGGGGACGTCATGCGGTTTTTGCAGCGCTTGCGAATTCAGAACGCCGCATCCAACAAATTTATTCCACAGCCGAAACCATTAATGATTTAGAACGTGTGCTTGGCGACCTGGACTTGCAACGAAAAGCGGAACTTCCTCGCATTCAAGTGATCGATCGTCCCCGCCTCGATGCCATTGGAGGGGTAGGTGAAAAGGCAGTGCACCAAGGCGTCGCAGCAGCCGTCTGGCCGCTTGATCCACTGCCTTTTCACCTATTCCTCGATAGCATTAAGAGTAGATTGGACCAAAGAAATCCGACTACAGTAAGGTTATTAATGCTCGATCAAATATCAGATCCACGAAACTTTGGAGCGATTATGCGATCTGCGCAAGCCTTCGGTGTTACCGGCGTTATCACCACCTTTCGCAATGCTGCCAGTGAAAATGGCGTCCTTGCCCGCGCTGCATCAGGCGCGCTGGATCATGTGCCATTGATTCGTGTTGTTAATTTAGCCCGAGCAATCGAACAATTGCGGTATCATGGATTTTTTGTCGCCGGTCTTGCTGGCGACGGCAACACCGACGTGAGTAGCCTTAGCCCGCATAAACATCTGGCCATAATACTTGGGGCAGAAGGAAGCGGTCTTCGCCGCCTCAGCCGTGACCATTGCGATGTGCTGGTTCGCATCAATATCGATAACAATTCTGATAGCTTAAATGTATCGAACGCCGCAGCGGTTGCAATGTATGCTGCAAGTTTGCATTAATTCAAAAATGTAGATAAAACAGAAAACCAAATAACTAAAATTTTAGAAAGATCAATTCACGTTCGACAAAGCCCGCACGGCCGTTAAACCTTGGCTTTGCATCGCCAATTCAACTTGGGCAGAATGATCTGGATTGGCATAACTAGTTTCATTAAAAGCTAGAATTTTCGTACTAGAACTATTGACCAAGCAGAAATCTCTGCTAAAAAGCCGAGGAGCGCTGGCGTGGCTCAATTGGTAGAGCACCCGATTTGTAATCGGGCGGTTGGGAGTTCGAGTCTCTCCGCCAGCACCATTTCCCCACTTGCTGTAGGCATTTTCAATAGGTTACGTGACTGTGCATTACTGTCAACAGGCACGATATGTACATCAGTTTGTACATCAGTTCAGTGTTGGCGAAATACCCACCTTATTCCCCACATAGAACTATCCTCAATCGCCCTACATTGACTCAGGACGGGCTCAAGCTGTGCTGGATATACGGAATTATTTGGTGGAGGTATGTGCCTAAACAAGGCTTGTAGGGAGTTATCTGAGTTTCCCCTGAGTACAGGGTAACTGCCCTTTATTAAGAGTGTTTAATAGACCCTTTATAATAGGGTTTAACTGTATCACTTAAGGTGTATTAGCAAAGTTTACATAGTCATATACACCCCGGGGGCATGGGCCGTGGGGGTTGTACAGGTATTATTTGAGGACATTTAACAATTCGGGATTTACAACCCTGAATTTAAGCACTGCCGTAGTGTGAGCCTTTTGCATTTATCCTGTAACAAAAATGCTTGTCTTTTTTGTTCTTGGTTCATTTTTGATAGTAACACACCCAAATTCTTTGAAGCACCGGGGGCGTTTCTGTCTTGTGCCAGCGACCACCAAAAATGTGCAGAAATAAAATTTTTCTCTACTAACTTACCTTGGAAATATAAACCGCCGATTTTAACTGGAGAGATTGCGTGGCCAAGTAATGCGGCCTCTGATAAATAATGGATAGCCGCTTCGGCATCAATATCACTTCCCTTTCCAGTTAAAAAGGCTAATCCAACAGCGTAGTTTCCAAGCATGTGACCATTCTCCGCTGCCTCAATGAAATGGGTTAGGCTTTGAACATCATCTTTTTCCACCCCCAGCCCATCACGATACATTATGCCAAGATTATAATTTGCCTTGGTATCCCCATTCGCTGCAAAAAGACTCAAATAATATAATGCTGTTTTATAATCCCGTTCCTCAAGTGCTTGAAAACCCCTTAGATATGCGTCAGCCCATAGCGTTCCTGCGTTTAATAGACAGAAAAAAATTATGGAAAAGGCAAATATTTGAAAGCTGCGCATCTAATTATTCCTATTTTCCCATTGACTATATTCAGGTTGCCTGGGGAATTTTTCTTCAAATGATAGTCCGCCCCACTCTTTTTCGTCAGCTGAAGAATTGAGGATAACACCTATCTTATCATCTATCTTTATGTCCTTTTTGAAATGACCATAAAAAGCTCGCCTCATATCCTCCTCAAGTTCATCTGATTCTGCGAATTCGTGCTGCATAACAAAACTATCATGTATTGGAAGCACTGGGGCATAGTCAGATTTTGCAAACCTCAGCATAACGTCCTCTGTCATTACACTGTCCACGTATTGAAGATAGGTTCCATGTCCCTTAAAGAACATATTTTGGATGGGTTTGTGAGCATCCATTATCGCCTGTCTCAAAAAAGGCCAATCGAAATCCACCTCACTTAAATCGATATCTTCTGGCTGTTTAAGCAGAGGGGTCGACGACTGCATCATCGCATTGAACGCTTCTTTCACTAAATCTCTGTGGTCACAGTCGAACACCCTATCGTAGGCGTCCTCACTGCCTAGTTCCTTGTCCCGAAGGAAATAAACCATGTGAGGGTTGAGCTGAGAGAAATCATATTCGCAAGTCTTTTTGCCTGCTATTGTAATATAGGGCCTGTACTCACTTGGCACATTTTGCCACCAGCCCCGGTAGAACCTACCGCCCCTCTCAAACCGGCCCCCCGAAAATATTCGGACTAACTTCCTACGTGTGAGGTCTATTGGCTGCTTATTTGGGTCAGCCATTATCCGCTCTTGCAACGGAAGCCACTCATCATCCCTTATTCTGATGTCTGGGTAATGTGAGTTGATGCATTGATTGATTAGAAAGAGGTTGTCCCGCATCTCGTTGACGCCGGGAGTGTCTAGATAATCTATCTGCTGTTTTTTGCCGTCTATCTTATCCCTCAAAATTATGGACTCAGAAAAAAGATCAGGCTGAATAGCTATGAAAGGGTCTTCTTTTATATCTGAGAAGATTGAGAGCAGTTCATCATTAGCGGCAAAGCGTGTGATACTACCTTCTAGATTTTCTCGATTGAAATACCCCCCTCGAGTTTCTTGAATCAAGCCCAATTTAAGCAAACCCTCATAGGCAGCCACAGTCTGTTTGAAGGTCAAGTTAGGGTCTCTATACCTCGAGCTTTCAGAATACCAACTCGCCCTTTTGTTAATGTCACCCTCATAGCCTTCATGTATTTGAGTGCCTTTCCAAAGCTGAATAATAAGGTGTTCTATCCCCTGTAAAAAATGCGTTTGAGCCTCGCTGGTGCGCTTGCGGTCACGCCCCTCTTGTTCAGTTATCTGAGATGCTAATCTATTAACTATGTCTGTTAGATGTAGATGCTCGTTCATTAAAGTTCCCAAAAAATTGGGAGCAGCTTGTGTGCGCTTACGGCGAACTTAAACTGATTGCAGTAGTCGACGTCTTCAGTGAAATACGCGATGCCTGCAGCCGTGCCTATTAGCATCATAAACGCCAGATAAAGGCCAATAGCCATTTGTAATGGCATTTTAAAAAATCTAAAAATTCCAAAAATAAAACCCACTTTGACGCGCCCTTTTAAATACAGGTGAAATACGAATCCCAGACTTCTGAGACTATCAGTATGCATTGCTTTAACAACTATGCTTCCGCAATTATACCTCTCTGTCACACCCCAACAATATATCATCTGCAAACCCCGAGGGCCCTTGCGCAGGGGGCTATAGAAAGATAGCGGATGCCGCGATGAGTAACAAGCAGACAGACAAAGGCTGTGACGTCTATCACATCCAATTTAAGCGCCTAGTGATATAGAATAACAATTCAACGGACGTAGGGAGAAGGAAAAACTAAGGAGGTGATAGTTATGGAGAACAGAAGCATTAAATCCAGTCAAACTGAAGAGTTGGAGCAATGGGTAAACAATGCCGTTGTCTCTCTTTCGACCTCACTAGTGTTTGGTAGAGATAAGGCGAGCCAAATTGCTCAGCCATTGCTAACAGCTCTATTTACGTTAACTTCAAATGATTATAAAAAAGCACTGGGGGTCATTGTAACCATCGATGATTTTTCTGTTAAGCGAATATTCCTAGAACAATTTAAATATTGTTATATTGTTAATACTGGTTCAGAAGACTTATCTACTTTAGTTTCGAAAGTGGATTTTTCTAGCCAGCAGATGTCAGATAAGTATGACTCTGTTCTGTTAAAAATGTACAACGAAAATAATAAGGATTTTGCTTTACTCAGCAAAAGCCTCGGCGCGCTACCAATTACGGCAAAGCGCGTGGCGCTAAAAAGACTCCACAGTAAAGAATTCGAGCAATTTAAGAGAGTTAAAATTAGACGGAAGTGGCCTGTGGACCAAGTTAAACAGCCTTTGATAAAGACCTGGCATTGGATATTTATTTTTTTAGGTGTAGCCGCGATAGCATTAACCCAGACCGATTGAACGGTCTCATTAGGTGCATTCGCTGAGATACTCTCAGGGATGACTGCCAAAGTCGCCACCTGCAGGGCTAGGCAGCCTTAATTCGATTAAAATTAGAGGGTTGACAGCGAGTATATGAACAAGCGTAAGACGTAACATATCGGCATTCGTGTCACTTACCCAAGGTATTTAGTTACCCTGCTACATATGTTTGTCTGATTTAAGCAGTTGATCCAAGAAGCGACCTGACCTCACTCGTGTTCCCCATTCAAGCCCCGTCCAAGACTGATGAAACGGTTGGGCTGCGTCCGCGCAACCTCAAAGGTGGCGACAGTGCCCACAACTCCAGCTATCAATAAAGAATGCGCAACGGCTGAGACGCCAAACACCGTAATCGACCCGGTGCTAATCGCAAATATCACACACCACATCCATGCCAGGATTTGCAATACCATGTGTCGGACCTGTATATCGCCGATATGTTTTAGAGGATTATGTTCGTGTTCCATCACGACATTCCACATATTTTCGACCAAATATTTCATTATTAACTCCTATTTTGGCCAAATTATATTATTGCATAAAACGAAAGCATATTAGTTTTTATAGGAAATATTTTTGCATTATCGATAACAATAAAAAATACATCCCTACAGTCAATAGAGCTAATACTCGTATCAAAAAAATATTTGGAACGAATGAAAACGGGTTTAGATTAGCGTATCATGCCCCCGCCTGAGACTGCCATCATTGTGGTTGTCTGCATATAGCACTGTTTGCCGCAAACATTCTCAGCCCAAGCAAGCACCGCGATATCAACTTGCCGAGACGCGCGACAGCACTTAACTTTATTAAGAGGGATTGATTTCACTTTGAAGAAGGACAAAGCATGACCCGCAAAAAAGCAAACCCGACCGTTCAAATTGATGATACGCAAGTCAAAGTTACCCGTTGGGATTTTTCTCCGGGCGCTGAAACTGGATGGCATAAACATTCAATGGATTACATCGTCGTGCCCCTGACCGAGGGCACCTTGAGCGCAGAATTGCCAAGTGGGTCGACAGTCGAGAACAAACTAAAGATTGGTGCAAGTTATGCACGGCCAGCCGGCGTTAATCACAATATAATAAACGTGAACAATGAGCCTTTTAGCTTCATAGAAATCGAACTGAAATAGCTCCGCCCGGTTAGCGCCAGACAAAGAAACGTCTTGCGTTGGGCACGCATCCGATAGAGATTACCTTAGTAAATTTACGGTAAAGGTTTTTAGTGCAAAAGTTCGGAACATATAAGCCCTTTGGCGTCAGCCGCCTTATCCTGACTCTCGCCCAATTGGGGTTTGGCCGAGGGCGCATAAAACTTCTATTTGCGCAACTGTGGCGCCGATTGAACCACAACCGATCCGTAGATTTACTATATCATGGCCTAAAGTTTAGACTCAAACCACTCGATAACACCATAGACTCGAAGATGTTGTTTAGTTCAAAACGACGTGAAGAAACAGAATTGGGAATAATCAGCCACTATCTGGCTGATGGTGGTGTTTTTGTCGATATAGGAGCAAATATCGGTTATTATGCGCTCAACGCAGCCCTGCTTGGGGCCAAAAAAATAATTGCCATTGAGCCAAACCCTAAAATATTGGCGCGACTGAATGATAATATTGCGCTGAACAATCTGTCTTCAAACATTGCCGTGCATGATGTGGCAGTTGGTGACAAAAAAGGTGTCGCCAAACTTACTATTGCAGACAGTGATTTTGGTAGCAGTTCTATTGTTGACCATTCAGTTGGCACCCATCATATTTCAGTATCGGTCTTGCCCCTGATTGAAATCCTAAAAAAAGAAATGGTAGGAACCGCCAGTATCATCAAGATTGATATTGAAGGCATGGAAGATCGCGCACTGTTTCCATATTTTGAGGCGATTAAACCCGAAAATTATCCAAAATTGATTGTGATGGAAGATGGCATAAATAGCCATTGGGAGCGTGACATTCTGAGTTGGCTCCTAACAAATGGATATGAAAGCACAGCGCGGACTCGCGGTAATGTCATGTTGGCTTTGACCAAATAAGTCGATGCTGACTCGGCCGATTGGCAAGCTCAAACCATACCGATTATGAGTATCGGGCAGCCCGAAACCCAATAACCTTTTTCGGTAAATGGATACACCGCCCCAAGTCAAATGCCGCGGGCGGCGCTTGTAATGACAAACTTTTTTAAATGTCCGCTCAAAGGATCCATTTCACCGACAATAAAAGTGTGGCATATATGACTGCTAACAATTGACCCCAGCTTTTTACGCTGGATTGGTAATATGTCATCCACATGCTACCGCAGAGCCAAGCAACAAACCGCGCATGAGGTGAGGATACGATGGACCTAAAATTGCACCATATAAATCTTTCAACGAATAATGTCGCCGGCATGAGTCATTTCTACCGTGACATTCTTGGACTGAAAACCGAAACCCAAGACCTACCATTTCTTGAGAAGAATAAGGGATATGATGGGGACGTAACGTTCGTATCTGACGGACAGATCCAAACCCATCTGGCAGAAAAAGACGTTAATGTGGGGTTTCGCACTGGCCATATTGTGAATCCACTTGAACGAGGTCATATAGCCTATCGCACAGACGACCTGGTGGCGTTCAAAGCCCATCTCAAGAAGAAGGGTGTTGCCTTTTCTGATTGGGACGAGACGGCCGTTGCGGGATGGCAGCAAATTTTCTTTTATGATCCCGATGGCAACGTAATCGAGGTTCACCAAATTACTAGATAACCCTGCAACAAAGTTGGCAAGCACATTGCATAAAAACATAATATTTACTGATAGTTAACCGGAAAAAAGCCAAAATCCAAGACCAATTGCAACACCGAATACCGAATGCATCATCAATGCCAGAGCACAAACAAGCAGCGGATTAGGAGTGAGGCGCCCCATTATGCCTTTGCCAAGGCATGGCAGAAAAAACAACCATGGTACGACCACGCTGACGGCGCCAAATAACAGCCCATCTGCGAATCCAGCAGTTAAAATATTCGCTTTCATTAATAGCATGAAAATCGTCGCATAGGCTACGGCAATGGTATAATGAACAAACCAGCCTACGCCCAATTCATTTCGCCTGTTGGGTTGGAGTTCAAGATCACGCACAATTAACTGACCGCCAGTCAATAAACCGATGGCCCAACGTCCAACTATTGCCCAATTACTTGGCGGAATCGCTGTAAACCGATGAAAGAGGCGTTGCCAAACATCAAAAACGACACAGGCACCAATGCCCACAAGCAAAATTTGCAATCCAAACATCTCAGCCATTAAAGCTAACTTTCCTCGCACTGCGATATCAATTTTTAGGTATTAATCTCGGTACAAAACCGTATAAGTTAACCAGTCATATAGCTACGCAACAATAGGGTGAGTGGTGGAGGTCAAATGGTGGGGTTGATCAGATTAATCTCTTTGTTTAGGCTAAACCGAATCTTTTCGATCTGGTACGGGTTCAATCACACACAATCAACGCTGTAGGGCCATACGTCATGCCAAACCGGTCTATTTTTCATTCCAACGAGGAAGATACCACGCTTGGTGGGCGCATATCAATGGCGCGTGAAACTTCTGGGCTCAGCGTTGGCCAAGTTGTAAAACGACTGGGAGTGAAAGCGACAACCTATGAGGCTTGGGAGGCTGACCGATCCGAGCCGCGCGCGAACAAGCTTGTTGCGCTTGCCGGTATTTTGAACATTTCGCCCCCCTATTTGCTTAGCGGCTTGGGCAAACAACCCAGCAAACTGGGCATTCCAGAGCGACAAATTAGACAACTAAACGCGCAAATCGAACAGCTGGAGCAAAACCTAAAAACCGCTACCACAAGCCTGCGCCAGATCAGACGCGTCGTGGCAAAGATGAAATAGACTAAAGCGGATGAGTTCTCTACCGCATTGAGTCAAGTTGAAAGGCCTGATAAGGCACAATCATCGAGATACCGCGACATTAATGCGTTACTGGCACAGAACAAGATACTCTAGCGTGGCAGAAGTGAATTAATTTTTTCAGTGAAAAGGATTTTAAATACATCATGGATATTGCAGATAAGAAAGCTATTGTTCTTGGCGGTACATCTGGCATTGGCCTAAAGACAAGCCTTATGCTTGTTGAAAAAGGCGCAAGCGTGGTCGCAGTTAGCCGTGATCCAAGTAAGGCTGGTGACGTACCGGACGGCATTCGCCTCGCAGCCCTTGATACGCGCGACCTAGATGCGGTTGAGGCTTTTTTTAACGCCGAAGGCGATATTGATATTTTGGTCAATTCAGCAACCGGCGGTTCTCGTGCCTTCGGCCCCTTTATGGAGATGGACATGAAAGGCTTTCAAGGCTCGTTCGATAAATTATGGGGGTATGCTAATGTGTTGCGGTATGGAGTATCGCATGTGCGCGAGACTGGTAGCATTGTTATTGTTAGCGGTAGCCCCGCACGTAAGCCTAAGCCCGGACAAATCGCCTTATCTGCAGTAGGCAGTGCCGTAGAAGCGCTGGCTCGCGCCATTGCTGCAGAGATTGCTCCAAAACGGATTAATGTCGTTTCGCCCGGGATTATCGATACGCCAATGGTTGCGCTTTCCGGAGATGACCGGACCAAGCATTACCAAAATGTCACAAAGTCTCACCTTATAGACCGACCCGGCGACCCAGCAGAGGTGGCCAAGGGCATTATTTTTGCGATTGAGAATGAGTTTATCACCGGCACAACCATTGATGTTGATGGCGGTTGGCTTGCTACCCAGTAACAGGAAAACCCAAGGAGACACAAAAACTGTCGCTGTTCCCATAAATTAATTAGAAAGCGGTTTTTGATGATGGATCGACAACGATGGCTTGAATGGACAGGGGTTGGAACAGCGATTTTGTATTCAATGTTGATTGCGTTAAACATCGGTGCGGAATTTGTTGGTTTCTGTATGCTGCTCCTTTCGTCTGGCCTTATTGGCATATGGGCGTATTTTGGAAGGCATCGTGGTATAATGTTTTTACAGTTATTCTACGCAACAGCTGGCTTTATTGGCATGGTTCGCTGGTTTTAACGCAAAAACGGGGGACCTCTATCCATCTCATCCCCAACCTGGGGAGTCAGATTTTCAGGGAAACTAATAAATGGCCGATGTTTTTGTTTTGCTTGGCTCTATTTTTGTTTTGCCACTGATATTTGGAGAAATATAGACCTTGGTCAAAGAGCATTCTGCAAAATACTTGAGGCATCAGTTTATTCTACCATTCTGGCCTGCGGCATCCTATCAAATCCTAACCGTTGCGTAAGTTGTTATGAAAACGGCAGCTATTGGAAACTACAAACGGGCGCCAAATCCCACCGTTAATGTCACTCGCAATACAACCTCATTCCTAATCAGCGATTAGACACATTGATGTAAAAACAGCAATTTCACGATCGTCTCCACCTTTTGAAAATAGAAATGTGTTAAGGTCAGATTTATTTTGGTAGGTTTTTTGTTACTAAACAAAGCCAATTTTTGAATAAAGTCTCAAGAAATGTGTGTTTTTTTATTGAGGATTATAAAGGTTAAATTTGCACTTTTTATTATAAGAAATTTGTGTTTAACTCCGCGCGAAAAGGGGCAAGAACTAATCTTAACCATTTAAATTTATGCCCTATATTCTGCAACTTTGCAGTGGAGTTAAACCAGAAAGAATGCCGCTCTAATGTCCATTAATCGAAAAATTGTTAGCGATTTTATAAAAAATAGAATCGAATTTGTTACTACGGTGCCTTGCAAACAATTAGCTGGAGTAATTGACGAAATTGAAGCCTCCACAAATATTTACCATATCCCGTCAAATAAGGAAGATGAAGGTATGGGGCTTTGCGCAGGCGCTTACATGGGGGGCAAACGTGCTGCAATTATTATGCAGAACACCGCTATTGGAGTGACGATCAACACTCTTGTCACATTGATCCAATACTACAATATCCCTTTACCGATGCTGATAAGCTATCGCGGCGAAATTGGCGAACCAGTGGCCTGTCAGGTTGAAATGGCAGTTCACACAAAGGCTATGTTAGAGCAATTGAAGATCCCGACCTATCATTTCCACCAGCCAAGCGACGCTGAAGAGTTGAACCCCATTTTAAACCACAGTTTTATGGCGAAGAAGCCAGTTGCCATTCTTACTGACGCCAGCTTTTGGCAGGGAGCCTAACTGATGATTAGAAGCGACGTCTTAAAAGCACTAATTCCAATGATTTCTGAAGAACTTGTTGTCTCGAATATTGGTCTGCCGTCGCAGGAACTCCACCTAATTGATGATCAGCCAACAAATTTCTACATGCTTGGAACCATGGGTTTGGCTTCATCAATCGGCCTTGGCCTTGCGCTGGCCCAAAAGAAAAAGGTGATCGCAATTGATGGTGATGGGTCAGTTTTGACCAATTTGGGAACATTGCCAACCATTGCCAACAATCCTGCTAATAATTTTATACTGCTAATAATCGACAATGGCAGCTATGGATCAACAGGTGATCAACCAACATATGCAGGCATGAAAACATCCCTTGCAAGAGTTGCCGAGGCTTGTGGCTGTGAGAAAGTCGTTGAATGTGCAGCGGAAAACACTGCCGCTGCGGTTCAAGCTGCACTCGACGGTGATGATATGACAATTATTGTCAGCAAATGCGAGTCGGGCAATATTAAAGTTCCCGTTATTGATATGGATGCACCGGTTATTCGCCATAGGTTTATGACCGAGGTCAGCCGGCGCAACGCCTAAATCACTTGCGGCCCACCCCTCCATCCCACCGGAACCTTTTTGGCTTCCGCTGCTTTTTTTTAGGATGTCGACAATTGGGACGGCTTGCTGGGCTGTTGTATGTAATCTCATGGCTTTTTGGCGGCTCAGCAATCGCCTCAGAAACCCAATTTGACGGCACCGTGATCTTTTTGCGCCATGCACTAGCCCCAGGTAGTGGAGACCCCAAAAACTTTGACCTTGATGACTGCCAGACTCAGCGTAATCTGGATGACACTGGTCGCCGACAAGCACGGGCCATCGGTAAACGTATTGCCGCTGCCAAACTAAATTTAGCTGGCATTTATTCAAGTGAGTGGTGCCGCTGTCTTGAGACAGCTCTGTTACTTGATCTTGGCACCGTCACCCCATTCGATGGACTGAATTCTTTTTTTCAGAACCATGCTCCACGCGATGCCACATTGGCCAAACTAAGCTCAAAACTCGCCAGCCTGCCCCATAATGGCGCACCAGTTATTATGGTTACCCATTATGTAACAATTCAAGCAGTTGCGAATATAGCGGTGCCATCTGGTGGAGCCGTTTTGTACGATCTCACTACAGGATACGCGCGTGAGTTGTCACTTAATGCCTTCAGCCATCAGCCTTAGTCGGGTGAGGAGTTGGTTTTAGCAGGTGTTAATCGCCCTTTTACTGAACCCTTAACCCGACGAATGGCATACCAGATCGTGATAGCAATAACTGGTACCGAAAGCGCTTTTATATAGACAAGAGACAAACCCCACTCAGAGATTGGGAGACTAACGGCAACATAACCAACAAGGCCAACTCCGTAATAGGTCACAGCTGCAATTGACAGTCGTTCAACCATCTGCTGTAAGCGCAGCTGATGCTTGGCACGTTCATCCATCGATTGCAATAGATCGCGGTTCTGACGCTGAATTACCAGTTCCGTTTGCGTGCGCAACAATTCACCCGCCCGACTTATCCGCTGTGATAGGCTGGTCAAACGTTCAGAAAAGGCAGAACAGCTTTGCATTGCAGGCGCCATCCGCCGATCCAAAAAGCCCTGTACACCCTGAAATCCTGATAGACGTGTTATTCGCATACGCTCAAGGCGTGATGTTAGAATATTAAGATATGCTGTTGTCGCGGCCAAACGATATGATGTTTTTGAATTGATATCTTCAATTTCAGCGGCTTGGGCCGATAGAATAGACAATAAGGCCTGCACCTTACCATCAGGACGCTTAATCTGTTCGGCAAGATCATTGGTTAATGTGCTGACAACATCTTCAATAAGCCCCAGTCTTTGCGAAAATTCCTTTACCGTCGCGAGCCCCAGTAAAGCTAGCAGTCTATATGTTTCTAACTCCACCACCCGCTGCACAATGCGGCCCATCCTTGTGGATTGGATGTCTTGGTTGAAAATCACCACACGCGAAAAACCAGCCGTATCAATATCAAAGGCAAAATGTATCTGTGCAGCTGCATCATTAAAGTTATTCGATGCTACTGACCTACTTTCAAGAATTTCCAGCATCCGCGCTTGCGACAGGTTGCGTAGCGGTTTTCCTCCCACCTCAATCCAGATTGCGTGGAAGAGTGGCGCTGGGGCATTACGCGCCCAGAAAAAGGGCATATGGGAGAGTCCAATCTCATTAAACGCGTTCGCCGCCAACCCATTTTTAGCGCGTAGCCCCGTTTCAACAAAGCTAATGGATAAAAATTCAGTATGTCGTTCAATTCTGAGGGCATAGCTCGCCATGTTGTGTAGGCAGAACTTATCGTCAGAACTCATCACCGGCAAAGTTGCTGACGCGAGAAACTTGTTGATGTAGGCGAGAATTTTGCTGTCATCATTTCCTACCAGAAAGACAAAGCGTATAAAACGTCCAGCCCCTTCAAAGTCGTGGAATGTTCGTGCATGCAATTCTTCAGATAACGTACGCCGAAGCGCGTGTTCTTGCATAGTAGAAATCCCTACTCACGTTTGCTTCTTGTTAACAATGCGATTTGCAGACAAATCTGTCCACCCCTTTAACCATCTTTTGCGGCGTTATGTAGCCAGGCCATTAGGACATGCGCAGAATAATCACCCCACAAAAAATTATTAAAATGATAGCAATCTTAAACGGCGTCATTTTTTCTTTTAAAACCAAAACGCCCAGAATGACAGCAAACAGAACCGAAGTTTC
>CACEJY010000043.1 GCA_902559985.1 uncultured SAR116 cluster alpha proteobacterium
GGCTTGGCGTGGCTAATTGGACCGTCAGAAATCGGTCTATCCGGTCAGAAGGGCTGTCGTCTGCCGCGAGCACACTGTGACTTGTTGGTTGATCGTCAGAGGAATAGGTCATGAGTCAAAATAATAGCGCAAAAACGGTTACTACAAAAGCCCCACAACGACCAGACATTGACCCATTTGCAGAACGAGACAGTGCGCTATCTCCTGTCGAGCGTCATCTTGGCTTGATCAAGGCAATGGTCATCATCATGGCGGTGTTAATCTTTGCTGCACTTGCGGTCATTATCGTCACCATATATAGCCGCCTCTTCGGTGTAGATGCGACCCAAAATGTCCAAGCACATGAGTTGATGATACCTTTTGACAGCCAAGTAACCGCTGCTAGCCTCTCAGAAAAGGGCTATCTTCTATTACTTCTTGAGGATGCAACTGGCCAGCAATTATGGCAAGTTGATCCTGCTGGCAAAGTTCAACGGAAAACACGCGTTGTAAGATCGCCATAGGCTCCACCACCCAATATCGAAGCCATTTACAATCAACATGTCAGCCTATAAATAGGCGCTTAAAAACCCAGATCCGCCAAGGCTGATAATAGGAGGCGTTCTAGTGGCATATCGTAGAAATTCCAAACTTCAAATCCAGCCATCAATGGCAGGAGGTAATAGCGCAAAATAAATAATACTAGTGCGCAATAAAGGGGTGTTAGGCGCGCGATAATGAAGCTTGGTTTTATTGGATTAATCGCCCTATGAATTGGATAATTGACACTGCGTAAAATTCTCAAAATAATGAAAGCAGCATCTTCTCTCATTACCACAGTAAGTAAAAAATGCGCGACACTTGTCCACATTAAAACACCAAACGGCAAGTCAATTAATATGCCAACTGGTGGAATTGTCGTTATCATCAGAGTTGTTTCCGGGTCATTTGAGGTGAATTAGGCCGAACCTATTATAATAGAACCCAATACACAGTTTGACGCAAGTAGAAGATCACACCTCTTTTATCCCTGGTTCCCCATGTATACGTGATCGGGGCTGGCATATTTTTTAAAAAAAAGATAAATAAAGGCGCATCTTTGAGAATTAGACATGTAGTGCCTGTCAATGCCTGCGCCACCACGTATCCAATTCGTTGTTCTGTGCTGGAACCGTTTAAATAGCAACGTTTGAAAAAAGGATTCTAAAACCATGGCAAGCCATCAGTATGTTTATGTAATGAACCGTTTAAGCAAGTCTTGGCCCGGCGGTAAGGAAGTTCTTAAAAACATCAGTCTTTCTTTCTTGCCCGGGGCGAAAATTGGTGTTTTAGGGCTTAACGGTGCTGGTAAATCAACCCTCTTGAGAATTATGGCTGGTATAGAGACTGAGTTTCAGGGTGAAGCTTGGGCCGCTGATGGGGTCAAGGTTGGTTACCTCGCCCAAGAACCGGAGCTAGATCTATCTTTAGATGTGGCAGGTAATGTGCTCAGTGGTTTGGGGCGTGCAAAGGAGCTTGTTGACCGATTTAACGAGATCAGCGCCAAGTTTGCCGAAGAGATGACCGATGAGGAAATGAATGCTGTGATCACTGAACAGGCAGAACTTCAGGAAGAAATTGACGCGATTGATGCATGGGATCTTGAACGGAAGGCCGAGATTGCAATGGATGCGCTTCGGGTGCCACCGGGTGATGCGGATGTATCCAAATTATCGGGTGGTGAAAAACGCCGAGTTGCATTGTGCCAGTTGCTGTTGAGCGCGCCAGATATGCTTCTTCTTGACGAGCCAACAAACCATTTGGATGCAGAGTCGGTTGCATGGTTACAAAAATTTTTACATGATTTTCCTGGTACTGTTGTTACGATTACTCACGATCGTTATTTTCTTGACGAAGTGGCTGGCTGGATATTGGAACTGGATCGTGGTGCCGGTATCCCATATGAGGGAAATTATTCCGGCTGGCTTGAACAAAAACAAAAGCGCTTAATGCAAGAGGGCCGTGCCGATGATGCGCGAGTCAAATCTTTGTCGCGCGAGCTGGACTGGGTGCGATCGGCGCCAAAAGCGCGGCAGGCAAAGTCAAAGGCCCGGATCAATGCATATGAAAAACTTTTGGCAGAAGATCAGAGCCGGCAGGTTGATGTGGCACGAATCTCAATTCCAGCGGGTCCACGCCTCGGTGATGTTGTCATTAATGCGACTGGCCTTTGCAAGGCGTTTGGTGAAAGGCTGTTGATTGATAATCTCTCATTTCGCCTGCCGCCGGGTGGCATTGTTGGCGTGATCGGTCCGAATGGAGCTGGTAAAAGCACATTATTTCGCATGATTATCGGCGATGAAGCCCCAGACGCCGGGAAATTTGAAATTGGGGATACCGTAAAGCTTGGCTATGTTGATCAGTCTCGCGATGCGCTTGACGACAAACAGACCGTTTGGCAGGTTATCTCGGACGGCATGGAGGAAATTGAACTTGGTAAGCGGACAATGCAGTCGCGTGCCTATGTTGGACAGTTTAATTTCAAAGGCGGCGACCAGCAAAAACAAGTTGGCCAGCTATCTGGTGGTGAGCGAAACCGTGTGCATCTCGCACGCATGCTGAAATCGGGTGCTAATCTGTTACTTCTCGATGAACCAACAAATGACCTTGATGTCGATACATTGCGAGCTCTTGAGGAAGCGCTTTTAGAATTTGCCGGTTGCGCTGTGGTTGTCAGTCACGATCGATGGTTCCTTGACAGGATTGCGACCCACATCTTGGCCTTTGAGGGTGATAGCCATGTTGAGTGGTTTGAGGGCAATTATGAAGCTTATGAGGTGGACAAAAAGCGCAGGCTTGGGGCCGATGCTGATCGACCTACACGGATCAAATACAAGCCGATTTCGCGTTAGACAAAGAAGTCGCTGTGATTATCGGGAACTATTGGGTTTGTTGCCGTTGTCTCATTGCTTCGATTAGGGCTGAAAACCGACCGCCGTTTTTGCGAATGATTGCAATATTCTCCTGTTTCTGGGTGATCAACATCGAAATGTTTTCAATTTCGACATCCAACACCTTCGCAGGACCTGGATGTGGGGTAACAACTCGCCAGCCAACGGATACGGGTGGGCGTTTCCCAGCTTTATCACGGAAAGTGCCTCGCACCAACACCATCCTACTGCCTTTAGCCTGACTGTCTATGATGGTAAAACGTAGTCCAACCAATTGATCAAAATTCCGGGCAATGGTGCCAATCAAAGCTTTGCGCATGCTCTGAGTATAGGTAAGGCGCTCCTTCTCATTCGCGGCCCGCCAATACGGGCCTGCCGAAAACCTCGCAATGCCAGCAATGTCAAAATGGGTATCAAGTAATTTGGTAATATTTTCGGTGCGTTTGGAAATATCACCCGAGTCAGCCAAGAGATAGCTCTCGACATCTCTAACCATAGTATTAATTAAACGATTTGCCGCTTCAATCTGCGAAGAGGCTTGGGCCGGCAATGAGATAAAAAGGGCGATAAAGACACAAAAAATTGCAGCCCAATTCCGGCAATCTTTGCTCTTGAGCGACCCTATTACTCCTTGACTAAAATACATCATGAAGGGTCCTCAAAAAAGGATTCAAATTGGTCATCGTTGGTCTGGTTATTGTTTGGTTTACCAACGACAGCGTTAATTCGCCCAGCCCGGCTTTGATAGTAAAGGGAACGAGTACGGGCATAAGGGTCGAGTGAATTATATTTGATATCATCGAGGGCCTTTGACATCTTTGCCCGAGAAGATACAGCCGCCACTGTTGGTCGGAGAGACTGCATTGTTTGCGCTGCCTCTCCTGCCTTCAGAAAAGACATTGGGTTTGTCATTGTGTCAGCAACTTTACCAGTCAGGCTTCGGCTTGTGTTAGGTCCTAAGAATGGCACCATCAGAAAATTTCCCTCTGGCACGTTTAAATGTGCCAAGGTTTGTCCGAAATCTTGGCTATTAACCGCTTTTGGGTCTTCGGTTAGCTCGGCCAGTCCAAGCGTTAGGCCATTAACCGCAAAATGCAAAAACGCAACTCCGGCATTTTCATAGCGCCCCTGTAAAGTTGAATTTAACGTTGTGGCAGGCAATCCAGTCCAATTCAGATGGTTTGCAATCGCGTGCTGGCCAGTTTTTGGGATTGTGCGTTTATAAGCGTTGGCTGCCGGTTCTAGCACATGCGTGTCAAGCTCCATATTAAATGCAAATGCCCCACGATTTGCCCCTTCATAGGGGTCGCGCTGATCGGTGCGTTGTGTTTCAGGCACAGAACTGCAGGCGGATTGGAGAAATGCTGTCGACAAAAGTCCAATTATAAAGCCAAGCATGGAGCGTGTAGGGTTTAAGAGCATTTCTATCCAGTCGTACGCCAACATTTCGATAACCTCATCATATCGCAATAAAGCGTTATTGCAAAAGTGATTCGGCATTTAACAGGCTGGTATATGATAAATTTTGAGAAATAACTTTCAAAAGCCGGTGTATTGCGATTGACCACCACGGTCGCATTTGCGAATTTGGTTGAACCATGAGTGATCCTTTAAAAATGCCATCAAGTCCCTGGACCAGAGGTCTTAATACGGCGCAAAGCGAAGCCGTTCACACCTTAGACGGCCCTCTTTTGGTACTATCGGGAGCCGGAACCGGGAAAACGCGTGTTCTGACCTCGCGGCTCGCAGAATTGGTAGCAACCGGTACTGCCAAACCATGGAATATTTTGGCGGTTACTTTTACAAATAAAGCTGCGCGCCAGATGAAAAAGCGTGTTTCTGATCTTGTCGGCCCAATGGCTGAACAGGTTTGGCTCGGCACCTTTCACGCCTTGGCTGCGCGGATGTTACGCCGCCATGCTGATCTTGTCGGACTTCGCACAGATTTTACTATCCTAGATACTGATGATCAAATCCGTCTTTTAAAACAATTGATGGAGGCTGATGATATTGATCCTAAACGTTGGCCGCCGCGGATGCTTGGCGGGGTGATTTCACGGTGGAAAGATCGTGGGTTACCGCCAGAAAAAGTAAGTCTGACCGAGGCTGGTGATATTGCCAATGGTCGCGTTCGTAAGCTTTATGAACATTATCAGGCACGGCTGATCACCCTAAATGCTGTTGATTTTGGTGATTTATTGCTGCATATGCTGACTATTTTTACCACAAACCATAATGTTTTAGCCGACTATCAAAACCGCATCACCCATATCATGGTTGACGAATATCAGGATACGAATGTTGCTCAATATTTGTGGTTGCGGCTTTTGACTGGTAGCCGAAATAATCTTTGCTGTGTTGGTGATGATGACCAGTCCATCTATGGTTGGCGTGGGGCTGAGGTTGGCAATATTCTGCGTTTTGAAAGCGACTTTTGCGGGGCAAAAACGGTTCGGCTTGAAGAAAATTATCGGTCAACAGGCCATATTCTAGCAGCAGCGTCCAAGATTATTTCCTACAATGAATCACGGCTGGGTAAGACTCTTTACACTGCTGCAGAAGATGGTGAGAAACTAAAAGTGAATGGCTATTGGGATGGGCCGGATGAGGCGCGGAATATAACCAGCCAGATTGAAACATTGATAAATGATGGCGCGCATTTATCGCAAATTGCGGTGTTGGTGCGGGCAGGGTTTCAAACGCGCGAATTTGAAGAGAGGTTTATTACGATAGGTCTGCCGTATCGGGTAATTGGTGCACGCTTTTATGAACGTGCGGAAATTCGAGATGCGATTGCCTATCTGCGGCTGATCGCCCAACCGGCTGATGATTTAGCTTTTGAGCGAGTTATTAATACGCCGAAACGTGGCCTTGGCACGGCAAGCTTGCAAGCGATCCATATTCAGGCGCGGTCGTCGGGTAAGCCACTTTTGGCGGCGGCGATTGATCTATTACAAACTGAAGAACTGCGCCCCGCTGCCCGTAATGCACTTGGGAGCTTCTTACAGGATATAAAACGCTGGCGTGATTCTGTTGCTACTATGCACCAGGTTGACCTCGCCAAAATGGTTCTTGATGAATCTGGTTATACGCAAATGTGGCAATTGGACAAATCTCCAGATGCTGAGGGACGGTTGGAAAATCTGACAGAACTCGTCAATGCGATTCAGGATTTTGACTCCCTTCAAGATTTTTTGGAACATATTGCTCTGGTTACCGATGGTGATAGCGAACCTGAATATGGTGAGGTGACGTTGATGACATTACACGCGGCCAAAGGGTTAGAGTTTGACACAGTGTTTTTGCCGGGTTGGGAGGAAGGAGTGTTCCCAAGCCAGCGCACATTAGATGAAAATGGCACGGTAGGGTTGGAAGAAGAGCGCCGCTTGGCTTATGTTGGCATCACCCGGGCACGGCGCGATCTTTTCATCAGCTTTGCAAATAGCCGGCGTATTCATGGCCAATGGCAATCGTCAATCCCGTCACGCTTTGTTCAGGAATTGCCACCCGAAAATATTATCGAAGATATGGCCCAGGGCATGGGGCTTGGGCGCGTGACTGCAACGCGGCTTGGTGACGGGTTCGGCACGAATGGCTTCGGTGCAAATGGTGGGGCTGGCACTTATAGTGCTGGCGGTTATGGTGCGGGTTGGCGGCGGATGGCGGCGCGGCGCGGCGAACCGGCCGATGGCAATTGGGAGCCAGCCAACAACAAGGCCGAATTCACAACTGGTGAACGTGTGTTTCACCAGAAATTTGGTATGGGCAATATTTTGACAATTGATGGGGATAAGCTATTGATTGCGTTCGATAAAGCCGGCCATAAAAAAGTGGTATCAGGATTTGTGAGTAAACCATGACCGCACTCCAATCAGTCGTTCTGACCCTGCCGGCGCGGCTTGATGATCGGGCAATAGCCGTCTTTGAAGGTGTTTTTAGCGAGCTTTTGGATAGCGCCGCTACATCATTTCAGCGTGATAATGCTGGTGATTGGCAGATCGAAGCCCTGTTCACATCCACTCCCGATGCGGCCATCATCGATCAGATGCTTGCACCGCTGTTTAAATATGAGTCGATTGCCCCGGTTCCAATCACGATATCACCGGTAGAACAGCGCGATTGGCTTGCTGAGAATCGTGCAGCCTTTCCACCATTGCGTATTGGCCGTTTCTGGGTTTTCGGTAGTCATGTCACTACGCCCCGTCCGGCGGCAAGCCTGGCTTTATTGATTGACGCCACCTTAGCCTTTGGTTCGGGTACGCATCCAACAACCGAAGGCTGTCTGCGCGCGATGCAGATGATCCGGCAGATTGTCCCACGGCGGGTTCTCGATATGGGTTGCGGGTCGGCGATTCTGGCAATGGCGGCATCGCGACTTTGGCCATCCTGCCAGACAATTGCGGCTGATAATGATCCAGTTGCGGTTCGGGTTGCGGCGCGTAATCGGACGCTGAATGCCATTGCACCGGCAAAAATGCGACTTGCCCTTTCGCAAGGATTTGGCAGTCGCATTGTTTGCAACCACGCGCTCTATGATTTGGTGCTTGCCAATATTCTGGCGGGGCCGCTATGCCGGATGGCACCCGATCTTGTGCCGCGATTGGCCAAGGGTGGGTGGCTTATTTTGTCAGGTATCCTAAATGAACAGGCAACCGCGGTTGAGGCGGCCTATCGGAAACAGCGGCTTCGAGTGTGGCACCGAATCCGGATTGGCGATTGGACAACAATCATCATGCGGCCATCGGCAGCAGGCACAATGCCGCAATTATGGGGTGGACGGTGAGCCAGCAGGATCAAACCCGCGCCAAGCGGTTAGAAACGCTTCGCAGCGCAATGGCTGCGGCCGGATTTGATGGTTGGATTATTGGCCGCGAAGACATGTATCAGGGCGAAGAAGTGCCGGCTGGTGATGAACGGCTTGCCTATTTGTCCGGATTTACTGGATCGGCTGGCTTTGCGGTGGTGCTTGGCGATCGGGCAGGGTTGTTTAGTGATGGCCGGTATAGTTTGCAAATGCCCGCGCAAACCAATTCGGCCGACTGGGATTGCAACACGACTCCCGATGTGAAATGCGAGGATTGGTTAAAAACAGCGGGGCTAGCCAGTGGCGCAATCATCGCTATTGACGGCAGGTTGGTCACCGTTGCGGGCTTTAGACGCTTTGAGAAATCGGTTCTTGCCGCGGGTGGAACGCTTGTTTGTCACCATGAAAACCTGCTTGATCAGCAATGGCATGATCGTCCGGCTTTACCGCCGGCGGCAAGCTGGCAGATGCCCATTGAAAATGCCGGTAAGTCAGTTGCCGAAAAGAGCGATGATCTTGCCGCCTATCTTGATGCCAAGGGTTGTGCTGCGGTTCTGCTGACGCGGGTGGATTCGGTGAATTGGCTGGTG
Organism: uncultured SAR116 cluster alpha proteobacterium; assembly: GCA_902559985.1. Lineage (GTDB taxonomy): Bacteria > Pseudomonadota > Alphaproteobacteria > Puniceispirillales > Puniceispirillaceae > UBA3439. The sequence goes on from CACEJY010000043.1 coordinate 8,304, forward strand.
AATATGCGAGGCGGGGATTTGCCCTGTACACCGGTCAATCTATGTTTTGCGCTTTATCACCGCGAAACTGGCCTTTGCCTTTTGGATGATCAATCGCGCCTCCAGCCGGTTTTAACGCCTGATATCACCGTTGCGCCTTTGACTCAATTACCGGCAATGCTTGGTGATATGGGTGATGGCCATTTGATGATTGAGGCGGCCAGCCTTCCCAAAATGCTGTTTGAACAGATTGTTGCAAGCGGCGTGCAAACATGTGAAGCCGATTGCCCGCTGATCATTGAAAAAGCGCGCAAAACACCGGCTGAATTGCGCGGGTTTCGCGCCGCGCACCAGCGTGATGGCACGGCGATGGTTGAATTTTTATGTTGGCTTGATCAGGCCATATCCGTCCCGTCTGCCAGCATTACCGAGAGTGACCTTGCCGACAAATTACTGGCGTTTCGTCAACAGCAAGACGGGTTTCTGGTGCCAAGCTTTAACCCCATTTCTGGGTCGGGCCCCAATGGTGCCATTGTTCATTATCGGGCCATTGCAGGGGCGGATCGTGAATTGGCAAGTGATGATCTTTTATTGTTGGATTCGGGCGGCCATTACCGTGATGGTACGACAGATATTACTCGGACCATCGCTATTGGAACACCGCCCAACGGCGCGGTTGCGGCCTACAGCCATGTTTTGCAAAGTCACATTCATCTTGCCATGGCGAAATTTCCAACAGGCACGAATGGCAAGCAGCTAGATGCGATTGCGCGCGCGCCGTTATGGGCGGCGGGGCTGGATTTCGCGCATGGCACCGGTCATGGCGTTGGTCATGTTCTATCGGTTCATGAAGGGCCTGCCAGCATTTCCAAACGTGGTGACGTGGCGCTTGAAGCGGGCATGGTTTTATCGAATGAGCCGGGCTATTACCAAACCGGTGATTGGGGCATTCGGATTGAAAATCTGATCGTCGTGACACCAGCAAAACAAACTGGGTTTCTGGAATTTGAAACCATCACCCTTTGCCCGCTTGATCGCCGTCTGATTGATAAAACCTTGCTTGATGCTGGCGAGATAGGCTGGATTGACCACTATCATCGCGCGGTTTACGAACAATTACACCCGCATCTATCACCAATGGCCAAATCATGGTTAGAGGCCGCCTGCTGCCCGCTATAGCTTGGAGCAATATTGGCAAGGCGTTATGGATTGCCAACCAGCGCCGAATAGCCATCTTCATCAAGAACGGTAATGCCAAGATCGGCTGCCTTGCGCGCTTTTGATCCGGCATCCGCACCCGCGACCAGAAAATCGGTTTTTGATGAAACAGTGCCTGATACTTTGGCACCAAGAGATTCGGCTTTGGCTTTGGCCTCTGCACGCGACATGCGGGTCAAGGTGCCGGTAAACACGATTGTTTTGCCGCTAATCGCGCTGTTTTCGGCAGGGCGCTCAGGCGGTAGAATGGTCAATTCTGCGACAAGATCAACAATCAATTGATAAAGGTCAGGATTGCCGAAAAAGGCGGTGATGTCATTGGCCATCGCCGCGCCAATCTGGTCGATTTCAACAAGCGCCTGGTGCGCTGCGTCAAGATCGGCATCGGGATTCAACGCCGCCAGCATTGTCTCGACAGATCCGTAATGAAGCGCCAACAGACGCGCCGTTGCCTGTCCAATCTGTCTTATGCCAAGCGCATAGATAAAGCGTTCAAGGCCAATTTCGCGCCGAACAGCAATGGCTGATAGCAATTTCTTGATTGATAAATCGCCAAAGCCATCAAGGGCCGCTATCTCAGCAGCCTTGTCATTCAATTGGAAAATATCAGCTGGCGCTTTAACCCATCCAAGTGAGATAAACTGCTCAATTTGGCGCGGGCCAAGCCCCTCAATATCAAACGCATTGCGGGAAACAAAATGCTTTAATCCTTCATTCAATTGCGCCGCGCAATTCAACCTGCCACTACAACGCCTCACAGCCTCACCCTCGGGCCGGATGGTGGGTGCATTGCAAACTGGGCAATGATCGGGAAATGTAAATATCTGTTCTGTGCCATTGCGCGCATCAATAAGAACGCGCACGACCTGAGGGATGACATCGCCAGCACGCTGAATGACCACACGGTCACCAATCTTGATGCCTTTGCGGTTAATTTCATCTTCGTTATGCAATGTTGCATTAGACACGATAACCCCGCCAACCGAAACTGGGGTAAGGCGTGCTACTGGGGTTAGGGCACCAGTGCGGCCAACCTGAACATCAATTGCGGTGATCGTGGTTTCAACCTGTTCCGCTGGGAATTTATGGGCAATCGCCCATCGCGGCGCCCGCGCCAACTGCCCTAAGCGTTGTTGGTAGTCATGCCGGTCAATCTTGTAGACAACCCCGTCGATATCATATGGTAAATCGGCACGTTGGTGGTTAATTTCGTGATAAGTGGCAAGCAGATCTTCAACATTGTTACAGCGTTTTGATAGCTCATTGACGCTGAACCCATAGTCACTTATCGCCGCCAGAAAATCCCAATGGGTATCGGCAATTAGCGCGCTGGTCTCGCCCATCGAATATGCAAAAAACTGCAAATTGCGCTGACCGGTAATGCTGGCGTCCTTTTGCCGAAGCGATCCGGCAGCAGCGTTACGGGGATTGGCAAAAACCTTCTTGCCAGCATTCTCTTGTGCGGCATTTAAGGTCAGAAAATCATGCCTGTTCATGTAAATCTCGCCACGTATTTCTAGAATAGCTGGTGGCTGCCCCCGAAGTTGTTTGGGAAGGCTAGCAATCTGCATCGCATTCTTAGTTACATCTTCTCCTTCATTGCCATCGCCACGGGTGGCAGCTTCGACAAACTGACCGTTTTTATAGCGAAGGCTTATTGATAGCCCGTCAATTTTTGGTTCTGCAATGAATTGGGTTGAAACATTAACATCAAGCGACAGGAATTTACTGACACGAGTGACAAAATCTTCAATATCCTTGTCACTAAACCCATTGCTTAGCGAGAGCATAGGACGGGCGTGACGTATTTTACTGAACATACTGTCGGCTAAGATAGCCGTGCCGACGCGTTCGTTTGGACTGTCGGCGCGGACCAAATGCGGGAATGTGGCCTCTAGGCTTTGGTTGCGCGCAACAATCTGGTCATATTCGGCGTCTGATATCTGCGGGGCATCCTGCCCGTGATACAATTCGTCGTGGTGGCTAATCTCCGCGGCGAGAGCTGCCAGTTCACGTCTCACGTCATCTTCGCTCATAGTTGTTGGATTATCTGTGTTAATAATAAAGGGCCGGGCCACCATCGTCTAGTCTCCGAGCAGCGCAACGGCTGCTGCACGTGCTTCAGCGGTAATGGTTTCACCTGCTAGCATGCGCGCAATTTCTTCGGCGCGTTCATCAGCACCAAGAGTACGGGTGACACTGACGACTCCGGTGTCAGTGTCGGTTTTAACAATCCTTAAATGCTGGTTTGCTCTCGCAGCAACTTGTGGGGAATGAGTGATGACAAGCGTTTGAGTGGACGCCCCAATGCGGCTCAAACGCTCTCCAACCGCGGCGGCAACGGCGCCGCCAACGCCTGAGTCAACCTCGTCGAAAATCAAGCTTCGTGGCTGCTTGCTTTCTTCAAGACAAACCTTTAACGCCAGCAGAAAACGGGCTAATTCGCCGCCTGAAGCAACCTGATCAATTGGCTCGACTTCAACGCCTTTATTCGTGCTGGCTTCAAACCTTACAGCGTTTATCCCAAGCGGGCCCCATTTCGACTCAGCCAGCGGCATCACGGATGTAATAAATTTCGCTCCTTCAAGCTTCAGGGGCGGCAGCTCGCGGAGCATGGCAGCGTCCAGGCTAGCTGCCGCCTGTTTGCGGCTGTCGCTAAGCTGGTGCGCCATTTCAAGATAGTAACTGTGCCATTTTCTGGCAACCTCGCGTAATTGGCCAAGGGACCCAGATGAATCTTCAATTGCCGCAAGCCGAGCTGCTAGGTTCTGATGAATGAGTGGCAGCTCATCGGTGCTACATCCATGTTTTCGGGCTTGCTGGTGCAGTTCATGCAGTCGGTCATCAAGCTGTTGCAGTTGATCTGGTTGAGCATCCAGTGTGTGTCCGGCTGCGCTGATGGCGCTACCAGCCTCACTAAGCTCAGTATCGGCACGTATCAGCGCATCTAACGCCTGATCAAGCCGACCGGCAGCAAGCGGAGCCACTTTTTCTAGTGCTTTCATGGCACGACCAAGAGTTGCTTGTGTACCCATTTCATTGAAAATGGCATCTTCAGCCAACGAGAGACCCTCCCCAATTTTTGTTATGTTTGCGAGCATAGTGCGCTGGCGGCTCAAATTTTCTTCCTCGCCTACCTGTGGGGCCAGTTGGTCCAACGCATCCAGTGCATCACGCAACCAGTCTTCATCCGCCTTTGCCGTGTCTAGTGCCTGCTCAGCGGCCACTAGTGCGCTACGGGCTGCATCCCATTCTTGCCAGCCTTGTTTGGTTTTGGTCAGAAGATTATAATGCCCTGCGGCGTGGTCAAGAAGTGTCCTATGGGTTGATGCATCGAGCAGGCCACGCCCTTCAAACTGGCCCTGAATTTCGACCAGTAAATCACCGACCTTTCGCAGTAGGCCAATTGACACCGAAATATCATTGATGCTGGCCGTAGATTTGCCGTCATCTTTCAACCGGCGGCGTAGGATCATTTCGTCTTCCGGCATGATCCCGGCATCTTCAACGAGTTGCCATGCTGGGTGACTGGAAGGCAGTGCAAAGCTAGCGCTGACATTGGCTTGATCATGGCCTCGCCGAATAAGGCCAAAATTGGCGCGGCTACCAAGTGCCAGCCCTAGCGCATCGAGTAAAATTGATTTTCCAGCGCCGGTTTCGCCTGTCAAGACTGTTAATCCTGGTCCAAATTGCAAGGTAAGTTGTTCGATTAGCACAATATTGGAAACAGTGAGTCTGTGCAGCATGGTTAGTTGAAAATATCGGTGATTAAATTGACGGAGCGCTGCACTACGCCGGGAGCTTTGGGCTTTTCTGGGTTTTTATGCAAACCTGACAGGCGTTCGGTCCAGATTGAGTTTGGATAATTATATTTGGCGACCTCGTATACCCTTTCCAATTGATCTATTATTCCAAGTGCTGCGTAGGCTTCAGCTTTGCGATACAGCGCCTCAGGCACTTGATTGCTGGTACTGTAATTTTTGATCACAGTATCAAATCGACGCAATGCGGCGACATATTGCTCGTGTTTTAGGTAAAACCGCCCAACTGTCATTTCTTTGCCCGCAAGATGGGACTTTGTTAAATCAATTTTCAATTGGCTGTCGCGTGCATAGTGACTTTTTGGAAATCGACGCACTAACTCTTCAAATGCGTTCAGGGCTAGCTTCGTCATTTCCGCATCACGTTCTACATCCACGATTTGTTCGTAAAAGCACAATGCTTTTAAGTAATAGGCATATTCCACGAGCGGGTCTGCAGGATTCAGTTCGACAAACCGATCAAGGGCTGCTGTTGCGCGGCTATATTGATTGGCCTCATAGAACGACCATGCGGCCATAACTTGTGCGCGAGTTGCAAGCTTGGAGTAGGGGTGTTGGCGCTCCACCTCCTCAAATTTTG